>JANQIA010000097.1 GCA_028282405.1 Rhodovibrionaceae bacterium | reverse complement strand
GACGAATGAGTATTCGAGGAAGCCCAGCGAATCATACGCGCGCCACATCAGGCCCTGGAGGATGCCCGACACCCACATGGCGCAGATATAGAGCACGATACCGATCGACGAGATCCAGAAGTGCACGTTGATGAGGCGGATGGAATAGAGCCGTGTCCGCCCCCACACCCGTGGTGCGAGGTAGTAGATCGCGGCGAAGCTGATATAGCCGACCCAGCCAAGGGCGCCGGAATGGACATGTCCGATCGTCCAGTCGGTATAGTGGCTGAGGCTATTGACGGCCTTGATCGACATGAGCGGACCTTCGAAGGTGCTCATGCCATAGAACGCCAGCGAGATGACCATGAAGCGTATGATCGGGTCGGTGCGAATCTTGTCCCACGATCCGGATAGCGTCATCAGACCGTTGATCATCCCGCCCCAGGACGGCATCCACAGCATTACCGAGAAGGTCATGCCGAGCGTCTGCGCCCAGTCCGGCAGCGCCGTGTAGTGCAGGTGATGGGGACCTGCCCAGATGTAGAGGAAGATCAGCGCCCAGAAGTGGATGATCGAGAGCTTGTAGCTGTAGACCGGCCGCTCGGCGCGCTTGGGAACGAAGTAGTACATGATGCCGAGGAAACCGGCGGTCAGGAAGAAGCCGACCGCGTTGTGCCCGTACCACCATTGGGTCATGGCGTCCTGGACGCCGGACCAGAGAATGACGCTCTGGGTGCCGGTCAGGGAGACCGGGATCGTCAGGTTGTTGACGATGTGCAGCATCGCGATGGTCACGATAAAGGCGAGATAGAACCAGTTCGCGACGTAGATGTGCGGTTCTTTGCGCTTCCAAATCGTGCCGAGGAAGACCAGCAGGTAGACCACCCAGACGATGGTCAGCCACAGATCGACGTACCACTCGGGCTCGGCGTACTCCTTGCCCTGGGTGACACCGAGGACGTAGCCGCTCGCTGCCAAGACGATGAAGAGCTGATAGCCCCAGAAGACGAACCAAGGCGCGTAGTTGCCAGGCAGCCGCGCCCTACAGGTCTTCTGCACCACGTAGAAGGACGTCGCGATCAGCGCGTTGCCGCCGAAGGCGAAGATGACCGCCGAAGTATGAACCGGCCGCAGGCGGCCGAAGTGCGTCCAAGGCAGATCGAGGTTCAGCGCCGGGAAAGCCAGCTGCCAAGCGATAATCACGCCGACCAGGAAGCCAACGATGCCCCAGAAGACAGTGGCGATCACGCCGGCCCGTATGACACCGTAGTTATAGGTTTCCTCGACGGCGGCGACGCGCCCTTCCCGCTTGTCGAAGGCACGGATGTAGACCGCGCAGGCACCGCCACCGCTGAGCAGGAAGATCAGCCAACCGTGGAATTCCATGACGGGGTCGTTGGTGAAGCCTGCGAGCAAGATGCCCAAGGCCGCCCCCAGCGCGAGGCCGCCAAAGGCAAACCAATCGCTCAAGGGCTGACGTTCCGCTACAGCCGACATGGATAACTCCGTATAGCGCCTATATTTCTTGGTACTTTGTGCACCGCAGTAGAACTTGCCGCAGACACCCTGGCCCGCCTTGACCTGGATCAACGGCAAGACAACGGGCAATCGAGCAGCAGAGCTTGACGCCTTGAAATTAAAGGAATGTCGCCAGCGCAGCGGTCATCGCGCGGCAGTTTGCCGCGTTCGATCTTTGTCGGGAAACGCGTGCTGAACGGGGCGAACGATCAGGCGCGGAGTCGTTCGTTGGCGGGATCGTAGAGCGGCTCGCTGGCCACCTTAGCCCGCCGCCGCTCCCCGAGGATCTCGATCTCCAGCTCCTCGCCCTCATTGGCCAGGTCGCAGCGCACGTAGCCCAGCGCGATCGAGGACTTCAGCCGGTGGCCATAGCCACCCGAGGTGACCAGCCCAACCGCCTCGCCATTGCGCCAGATGGTGGAGCAGAAGAGCGCATCGACGTCGCCATCCGCGACTAAGAGCGGCACGAAGCGGTCCACCGTGCCGGTCTGCTTCTCCCGCAGCAGCGCCTCCCGACCGATGAAGTCCGGCTTGTCCAGCTTGACGAAGCGGTCGAGCGCGGCCCGCAACGGCGAATAGTCGCTGTCGAAGTCATGCTTCCAGCTGCGGTAGCATTTCTCCAGGCGCAGCGACTCCATGGCGTAGAGACCGAAGTCGCGCAGGCCGAAGGCCTCGCCCTCTTCCCACAGGCGGTCGTAGACGGTGACCAGGCTCTCCATCGGGATATGCAGCTCCCAGCCGAGCTCCCCGGCATAGCTGACGCGGAGCGCCCAGAGCCGTGCCGTGCCGATCTCTATGGCCCGCGCGGACATCCAAGGAAAGGCCTTCGATGAGAGGTCGGCGTCGGTGACGCTGCTGAGAAGATCGCGCGACCGCGGTCCGGTCAGCACCAAAGTGCCGAAATTGGCGGTGCAGTTGGTCAGGGCGACGGAGCCGTCGTCGGGCAGATGCGCCGCCAGCCAGTCGCCGTCATGCCACTCGGCGGCCGCGGCGCCGAGCGCCCAGAAGCGGTCTTCCGCCAGGCGCGTCAGGGTCATCTCCGTGAGGATCTTGCCGCTCGGCTGGCAGAAGTAAGCCAAGCCGACGCGGCCGACCTTCGGCAGATTGCCGGCGATCAGGCCGTCGAGCCAAGTGGCGGCGCCCGGACCGGCGATCTCGAAGCGCGCGAACCCGGTCAGATCGAGGATACCGACATTCTCGGCGACGGCCCGGCACTCCTCGCCCACCGCATCGAACCAGTTGGTGTGATGGAAGGAGAGCTGCTCCTCGGCGGTGTCCTGCGGACGCGGGAACCAGGTGGCCCGCTCCCAGCCGCCACGGGCGCCGAACATGGCGCCCTTGGCCTTGAACTTTTCATAGAGCGGCGAGGTCTTGGCAGGCCGCCCGGCGGGCCGCTCCTCGAAGGGATAGCCGATGGCGTATTCGTGTTGGTAGAGCTCGATCGCCTTGGCTTCGGTGTAGCTCTTGGTCACGTAGCCGGTGTAGCGCCGCGGATCGAGGCCCCAGATGTCCCACTCGGGCTCGCCCTCGACGATCCAGTCGGACAACAGCTTGCCGGCGCCGCCGGACTGCACGATGCCGAAGGAGAAGACGCAGCATTCGTAGAAGTTGCGCAGGCCCGGCGCAGGCCCGATCAGCGGGTTGCCGTCCGGCGTGTAGGGAATGGGGCCATTGACCACGCGCTGAACGCCGACAGTGCCGAGCAGCGGCACGCGGGCGCAGGCTTGCTCGATGTACCATTCCAGACGCTCGAGATCGTCCGGGAATAGCTCGAAGGAAAAGTCGGCCGGCAGCCCTTCCTGCCAGTGGGCCGTTGCTTGCCACTCGTAGGGGCCGAGCAGCAGGCCGTCACGCTCCTGTCGCAGGTAGTAGCTGTCATCCGGGTCGCGCAGCAGCGGCAGCATGGCGTCCCGCTCGGCGATTTCGGCGAGGCCCTCGGTCACGAGATACTGATGGGACATGACGGCGCAAGGAACGTCGCGCCCGACCAGGCGGCCAAGCTCTGCGGCGCGATAGCCGGCGGCGTTGACCACCACCTCGCAGGTAATGCGGCCCTTGTTGGTGATGACGTCCCAACCGCCGTCGCGCCGCTCTTCCAGGCCGGTCACCTCGCAGAAGCGGATGACCTCGGCACCCAGGTCGCGCGCGCCCTTGGCATAGGCCTGGGTGAGCTGCGCCGGGTCGATGTCGCCGTCGGTCGGATCCCAGAGCGCACCGTGAAGGCCGTGCAGCTCGATGAAAGGATAGACGGCCTTGAGCTCCTCGGGCGTCAGCACCTCGAAACCGATGCCGTTGAGCCGCGCCATGCCGGCCATATGGTGGAACTCTTCCATGCGGTCGCGGCTTTGCGCCAGGCGCACCGAGCCGGTGACATGGTAGTTCATGGGGTAATCCACGGTCTCGCCGAGGCGGGCAAAGAGCTCCGTCGAGTAATGCTGAAGCTTGAGGATGCTCCAGCTACCCGAGGCGTTGGGGCAATTGCCGGCGGCATGCCAGCTCGAGCCGGAGGTCAGCTCATTGCGTTCCAGCAGGACGCAGTCGGTCCAACCCTTGAGCGCCAGATGGTAGAGCACACTGGTGCCGACCGCACCGCCGCCGATCACCACGACCCTCGCCGTTCCGGGGAGTTCCGCCATCTCGCTTCCTCTCTCGACCGCTTGTCCGCTACTGAGCCTTTGCACAGCTCGTCGCGGAGAAACCTGCATAGTGCCGAGCATGGAAGCAAGAGCGCCGCTGCGGCGGCGGCCCATCCGCGACACACCATGCCGCTTTCCGCCAAGCATAGGAGATGCAACGTTCGGGCGCTGGTGAGCCACGGGCTGGTGGTTCAGATTGGAGCCTATAAACCAACAATCAGATCAGGGAAGGATGAGGCCATGAGCGAAACCGTCGTGATACGCGGGGCGGACTGGGTGGTGGCCTGGGATGAACGCCGCGGCGACCACGCCTATCTGCGCGACGCCGACGTCGCCTTCGCCGAGGGGCGCTTCCTTCATGTCGGTGAGCGCTACGACGGGCCGGCCGATCGGGAAATCTCCGGCGCCGGCGTCATGGTGATGCCGGGGCTGATCGACATCCACTCCCATCTCAGCTCCGAGCCCGGCAACAAGGGCCTGTTGGAGGAGCTGGGCAGCCCCAAGCTTGGGCAAAGCTCGCTCTACGAATTCATGCCGGTCTTCCGCGTCGCCGAGGGCGCCGCCGCCGTCGCCACCCAGGCCGGTGTCGCCGAGATGCTCCGCAGCGGCGTCACCACCGTCGTCGACCTTTCGGGCGCGCGTCCGGGCTGGGACGACCTGCTGGCATCGACCGGCATTCGCGCCGTGCTCTGCCCCATGTACCGCTCGGCCGTTTGGCGTACCCCCGACGGCCACTCGGTGGAGTACACCTGGGATGAGAAAGCCGGCGAAGCCGCCTTTCAGACCGCCTTGGACACAGTCGATGCGGCGGCGAAACACCCGAGCGGGCGGGTCGGAGGCATGCTGAGCCCGGCCCAGCTCGACACCTGCACGCCGGAGCTGCTGCGCGACAGCCTGGCCGAAGCCAAACGGCGCGGCATGAAGATGCATATCCATGCGGCGCAGAGCCTGGTGGAATTCGAGCAGATCGTGCGCCGCCACGGCAAGACGCCCATCGAGTATCTGGACCACCTCGGCCTCTTGGGCCCAGACACCATCGTCGCCCACGGGATCTTCCTGAACGACCATCCGATGGTCCACTGGCCGGAGGCCGACGACTTCGGTCTGCTCAAGGCCTCGGGCGCCTCGGTCGCCCACTGCCCGACGGTCTTTTGCCGCCGCGGCATCGCGCTCAACGATGTGCACCGCTATCACACGGCGGGCATCGGCCTCGGCATCGGCACGGACACCTTCCCGCACAATCTGATCGAGGAGATGCGCCACGCCTGCCTGATGGGACGGGTGGGCTCCGGCAAGCTGCGCAGTGCCTCGACCGCCGAGGCCTTCGCGGCCGCGACCCATGGAGGTGCTGCCATGCTGGGACGACCCGACTTAGGCAGGGTCGCCGTCGGCGCGGCCGCCGACTTCTCTCTGGTCGACGTTACCCACCCAGCCATGCGGCCCCTGCGCGACCCGCTGCGCAGCCTGATCTACACCGCCGCAGACCGGGCCGTGCGCGACGTCTTCGTCGCCGGCGAACAGGTGGTCGAGAATGGCCAAGCGCTGCACGTCGATGAGATGGCCGCCCTCGACGCCTTGCAGGGCTATCAGGAGGAGAGCATCGCCACGGTCGGCGAGCGCGACTGGGCCGGACGCTCGATCGACGAGATGTCGCCGACCGTCTATCCGGTGCAATAGGGCGAGGACGCCGGCTTGATCTAGGCGGCGCGGGCCGGGCCCAGCACCTGCTTGCCGCGCGACTCGGCAATGTGCTCCGCCGCAGCCCGCAGGCCGCTAGCGTGCGGAATGCCCAGCTGCAGCATGGCCGTCTCGATGGTCGCCAGGCAGCCCAGGATCATGGGCTCGTTGACGGAACCCATATGGCCGATGCGGAAGGCCTTGCCGCCGAGGTCGCCGAGCCCGCCGGCCAGCGAGACGCCGAGCTCTTCGCGCAGGAAGAGCCGTAGCTGCTCGGGGTCGTGGCCCTCGCCCAAGCGGACGGTGGTCACCGAAGAGGCACGCTCGCTGGGCTCCAGCGCGTTGAAGGAGATGGCACCCCCCTCCGACCAGGCCTCGACCGCGCGGTGCACCGCGCCGGGCAAGCGGCGGTGGCGGG
>JANQIA010000072.1 GCA_028282405.1 Rhodovibrionaceae bacterium | reverse complement strand
GTCGGCCTTGAGTTCGTCGTTCATGGCTCAACGATGTAGCGAATGTTGCGGATGAGAACAAAGCTCTTTGCAGTCTGTCTGGTCCTCCCCGCGCTCTTTGCCCTGCCGGTGGCGGCCGACGACGGTCCCCCGCTGGGTGAGCAGTTCCGCCACAGCTTCCAAATCCCGGCAGAGCTGGCGCCTGCACCGGACACGGCTTTCGCCGGCGCGGACGGCGTCGAGCTCACAATGGCGGACTTCGAAGGCCAAGTGCTGCTGGTCAACTTCTGGGCCACCTGGTGCGCGCCCTGCGTGCGCGAGATGCCGTCGCTCGACCGGTTGCAGGCCGCGCTGGGCGGCGAGGGCCTGAAAGTTCTCACGGTGTCCAACGACCGTGGCGGCGAGCCGATCATTCGCGGCTTCTACGATGAGCACAAGCTGGCGAACCTCGGCGTCTACAGCGACGCCCGCAACAAGCTCGCGGCATCCTTTGGCGTCCGCGGCCTGCCGACCAGCTATGTCATCGGCGCTGACGGCACGCTGCTTGGCATCTTCGAAGGCCATGCCGAGTGGGACGAGGCTGATGGCGTGGCTCTCATGCGCTACTATCTGGACAAGGCCCGCAGCGCCGGTCAGCTCCAGGCGGGCGCCAGCTAGATCGAGTCATCGCCCGAGGTGCGCACCTCCGTTGATCGGAATCACTTGCCCCGTCACGTGTCCTGCTTCCGGGGATGCGAGAAACGCCACCACAGCGGCGACGTCATCCGGCTGTCCTGCCCGTTTTGTGAAGGTGGCCTCGGTAAGGGCTGACCGGCGCTCATCGGAGAGCTTCCCACGAAAGAACTCCGTGTCTTCGATTAGCCCAGGCGAAACGACGTTTGCGGTGATCCCCCGTGGGCCAAAAGACCGTGCGATATCGGCGGTCCATGCTTCGATTGCGGCCTTCGCCGCGCCGTAGGAACCACCTCCGCCCGTGCGACCGGCAATCGATCCGATCGTGATGATACGGGCATCGTCAGCGAAGCGAGCCTCGAGCGCGTTGGTGACCAGCACAGCCGTCAACACGTTCGCATGGAAATTCGCCAGCCACTGAGATGCCAACTGGGCCAGTCGAGCGGCCGTTTGCGGTTCCTCGACCGTGTCCTGAGAACCGGAGTCGACGAGATCGGTATTGCCGCCTGCGTTGTTGACCAGCACATCGATGCGGTCCGGCAGTGTCTCGAGTGCGCTTGCCACATCATCCGGCTCAGAGGCGTCGAACGCCACCGACCTCGCTCCGATCGCAGCGGCGACGTCATCCAGGAGCTTGGCACGCCTGCCCGTGATGAAGACTCTGTCATTCTGAGCGGCAAAGTGCTTGGCGCAGGCGCGGCCTATACCGGTTCCACCGCCCGTAACTACGACTGTCCGTGGCATGATCGTTCCCGACACAGTGAATTGATAGGCATCTAGTTAAGGCCTAAACATCTTTCGTCAAGAGCAGATCGAAGCGACACCATGCAGAAAAAAGTCACCGGGCGAGATGAGCCTGACGCTATCGACCAGATTCAGACGGAGTGGGAACGCATACGACCGGATCTGCCCCTGAGGTCGATCGGTGTGATCACTCGGATCTGGCGGATTGCTAAGCTTCTTTCGGAAGACCGGCGCCGCACGATGAACGAACTGGGCATTGAGCCCGCGCTTCGTGATCTCTTGGCCAATCTCCGACGATCCGGAGATCCCTACCGTCTCAGAGTGCATGAACTGGCTGCCCGTTGTCGGGTCAGCAAAAGTGCGATTACCCAACGTGTGGCGCGTGCGGAAGCCGCTGGGCTGGTGCGAAGCACGCGCTCTGGGTCAACCGATAGCATGAAAGCTATGGCGCCCGCGGCAGCGCAAGATCAGAGGGCGGTTTGGATAGAACTGACACCTGAGGGAAAGGACCTTGTCGATTCCACCGTGGAGTCACTTCTGCGCCATGAGGACTCATTGATCGAGGAGCTCGGGGAGCAAGATATTGCCGAACTATCGATCATCCTGCGGCGGCTGCTCCACATACTCGAACAACGTTGACTCAGTGTATGTACCCGCAAATGCAGCCATCGGCCGGGCCTGGCTGAGCTGCTAGTAGATCTCGTCAGCGTCGATGATGCGCCGGGCGGTTTCGTAGGCGAAGCCCTGTCGGGCCAGCTTTGCCAGGTCCTTTTCCCGGTGCTCCGAGCGGGATGCCGCTGTACGGAAGGGCCCCAGGCGCCGGCGGCGCGCGAAGGCCAAGGCGGCGGCCGTTTCCAGGTCCGGCTCTTCTTCGCGCAGCTTGGCGAAGGCCGCCTGCACCTCTTCCTTGTCGAGACCCTTTTTCGTCAGGTCCGCCTGAATGCGCTGCTGCGACCAGCCGCGGCGATGCAGGGCGCCAGCCCGATCCAAGGCGTATTGGCGGTCGTCGAGCAGGCCGAGCCCGGTCAGCGAGGCGACGATCTCGTCGATATCCGCGTCGCTGCAGTCGTGTGCCAGGCCCCGGTGCTCGGCCAGCAGCAGACGCCGCTGCAAGACCTGCCGCAGGTTGCCGGAAGAGCTGGCATAGCGCTCGAGATAGCGGAGGGCGGCGCGTCTCAGGCTCTCCCGGGTCGGGGGCTTGAGCGCTCTCTTCTGGCGGTTTTGGCGCGACGCGGTCATCTCGCGCGAGCCTAGGCGCTCCCCTTCGGCGTGGGCAAGCCATGCGCGGGGCGCGCTTGCCCTCCACCACGGCGGACTCTATGTCTCAGCGGCGCCTGCCGGGGGTCGGCAGAGCATCACGACATTCGGACTGGCCGCGGCGGGGTCGCCGGCGGCCTCCGCATTGAATTGCATGGAAAGGTGGGGTCATGGGGCCACGCAGCTATGGGGCGGTGAACTGGCTCGGGTTGTGGACGCTCTACGTCAAGGAGGTGCAGCGCTTCCTCAACGTCGCGACGCAGACGGTGGTCGCGCCCATGGTGACCTCGCTGCTGTTCCTTGCCGTCTTCACCCTGGCGCTAGGCCGCGGCGGCACGGAGATCGACGGCTTTTCCTACGCCGTGTTCCTGGCACCGGGCCTGGTGATGATGACCATCATCCAGAACGCCTTTGCCAACACCTCCTCCTCCATCGTGATCGCCAAGGTGCAGGGCAACATCGTCGATGTCCTGATGCCGCCGCTCTCGACCACGGAGTTTCTCGTCGGCTACGTTGGCGGCGGCGTCACGCGGGGGCTGATCGTCGGCCTTTCGGCGGTGGTCGGCATGTGGATCTTCGTGCCCCTGCCGCTCGCCGACCCGCTCTTTGCGCTCTACCACGCCTTCTCCGCCTCGCTGATGCTGGCGCTGCTCGGCCTGATCGGCGGCATCTGGGCGGAGAAGTTCGATCATATCGCCGCGGTGACCAACTTCGTCATCGTGCCCTTCTCCTTCCTGTCGGGCACCTTCTATTCGGTCGAGCGGCTGCCGGAAGGCTGGAACCTGGTGGCGCACCTCAATCCCTTCTTCTATTTGATCGACGGCTTTCGCTACGGCTTTCTCGGGCGCCACGACGGCGACCTGACGCTCGGCCTGTTCATCACGCTGGGTGTGAACATCGGGCTGTGGTTGCTGGCCTACCGCATGGTCGCCGTCGGCTATAAGCTCAAGCCGTGAGCCCGCCGCCCGCCGAAGCCGACTTTCCGCCGCTGCCGAGGCCGGGACGGCCGCGCGGCCTGGCGCCGGTTCATTGGCAGGGCATCTACACCATCTGGCTGCGCGATCAGCGGCGCTTCTTCGGCGACGCCCTGGAGTGGATCGGCGGCTACATGATCTCCAGCCTGCTCTTCGTCACCGTCTTCGATCTCGCCTGGACGGCGGACCTGGAGGCCTGGCCGGGTGTCTCCATGACCAGCTTCATCGCCCCGGGGGTGACCGCCTTCGCGCTCTTCGCCACGGCCTTCCAAGCGACCGCCGCGGCGCTGGTCTACGACAAGCTGGAGGGCATGCTGGCCGACGTTCTGATGGCGCCCTTGATGGCTTGGGAGATCATGGTCGGCATGCTGCTGAGCGCCATGACCTGCGCCCTGGTCAACGGGTTCCTCATCCTCTTGGTGATCAGCCTCTTCATCGAGCTGCCCATGGCCCAGCCCCTGCTGACGATGGGCTTCGCCGTGCTTGGCGCGCTGCTCTTCGCCGCCCTTGGCCTCATCATCGGCATCCTGGCCCAGCGCTGGGACGGCTTCTCGGCGGCGGAGACCTTCCTGCTGCTGCCGCTCGGCCTCTTGTCCGGCAGCTTTTTCATGATCGACAGCCTGCCTGCGCTCGGCCAGACGATCATGGCCTTCAACCCGGTCTACTACGCCATCGACGGCTTTCGCGCCGGCGTTGTCGGCCAGGCGGAGACCTCGCTGTGGCGCGGCGCTGCCGTGCTGCTGGCGGTCGATCTGCTGCTGCTCGCCGTCTGCTGGCGCCTGCTTTCCACAGGCTACAAGATAAAGCCCTAGAGCGAGACCAGGGCCTTAGCCTGCTAACGTTGACAGGGAAGGGCAGGGGGCGGCACCTTGCGGCTTGGTGGCGCCCAGCCGCCATCTTCTATCCCTGCAACAGCGGTCTCCCAAGGAAGGAGAGTGATCCGGTGAGCAATGCCTTGATGAGCAACTACGGTGAGAGAACCCTGGCGTTCGAGCGCGGCGAAGGTGCGTACCTCTACAGCACCGACGGCCGACGATTTCTCGACTTCGCCAGCGGCATCGCCGTGACGGCGCTCGGTCATTGCCATCCGCATCTGGTCGCCGCCTTGCAGGCGCAGACCGAAACGCTTTGGCACACCTCCAATCTGTTCCGCATTCCGGGCCAGGAGCGCCTGGCCGAGCGGCTGGCGGCCAACTCCTTCGCCGACCGGGTGTTCTTCTGCAACTCCGGAGTCGAGGCCTTCGAAGGGGCGGTCAAGCTGGCGCGCAAGTACCAGGACGACCGCGGGCAGCCGGGGCGCTGGCGGGTCATCACCTGCGAAGGCGCCTTCCACGGTCGCTCGCTGGCGGCCATCGCCGCCTCGGGCAACGAGAAGTACCTGAAGGGCTTCTCGCCCGTCGCGCCCGGCTTCACCACCGTGGCCTTCAACAATCTCAACGAACTGCGCGCGGCGGTCACCGACGAGACCGCGGCGATCATGATCGAGCCCATTCAGGGCGAGGGCGGCATCAATCCGGCGCAGCTCGACTACCTGGAGCGTCTGCGCGAGGTCTGCGACGAGTTCGGCCTGCTGCTGATCTTCGACGAGATCCAGTGCGGTATCGGCCGCACGGGCAAGCTCTTCGCCCACGAATGGTGCAACGCGCGCCCGGACATCATGCTGCTGGCCAAGGGGCTCGGTGGCGGCTTCCCCGTCGGTGCCATCCTGGCGACGGATGCGGTCAGCGCGTCCTTCACCCCCGGCAGCCATGGGACGACCTTCGGCGGCAATCCGCTGGCCATGGCGGTGGGCAACGCCGTGCTCGACGTGCTGCTGTCTGACGGCTTCCTCGACAACGTGGTGACCCAAGGCAAGGCCCTGAAGGACGGCCTCTCTGCCATGGCGCAGCGCCATCCGGGGGTGATCTCCGAGGTGCGCGGGGCTGGCCTGATGCTCGGCCTCAAGCTCGCGGTGCCGAACATGGACTTCATCGCCCGCCTGCGCGGCGAGGGCATGCTGGCCGTGCCGGCCTCCGACAATGTCGTGCGTCTGCTGCCGCCGCTGATCATCGGCGAAGCGGAGGTGCAGGAGGCGCTGGACACGCTGGAGCGCTGCTGCCTTGGCCTGGCGGAGGCCGCCTAACCATGGGGCTACCGCGGCATTTCCTGGATTTGGACCGCCTGGATAGCGGCGAGTTGAGGGATATCCTCGATCTCGGCAAGGCCTGCAAAGCCGGTGAGAGGGGTGACAGCAAGCCCCTGGACGGCAAGGCCGTGGCGATGATCTTCGAGAAGCCTTCGACCCGCACTCGGGTGTCCTTCGAGATCGGCATCACCCAGCTCGGCGGCCAGCCGATCGTGCTGGAACCGAGCGGCACGCAGCTCGGCCGCGGCGAAACCGTGGCGGACACAGCCCGCGTGCTGTCGCGCTATGTCGATGCCATCATGATCCGCACGACGAAGGAGGAGAAGCTCCTGGAGCTGGCCGAGTATGCCAGCGTGCCGGTCATCAACGGCCTGACCGACCGTACCCATCCCTGTCAGTTGATGGCCGATGTGATGACCTACGAGGAGCATCGCGGGCCCATCGCCGGCAAGACGGTGGCCTGGTCGGGCGACGGCAACAACATGGCGACCTCCTGGATTCAGGCGGCCACCCGCTTCGATTTCCAGCTCAAGATCGCCTCGCCGGAGCCGCTCATGCCGCCCTACGACGTGTTGACCTGGGCAGCCGACGAGGGCGGCGAGATCACCGTGACCTCCGACGTAAAAACCGCGGTGACCGATGCCGACTGCGTGGTGACGGACACCTGGGTGTCGATGGGCGACGACGTGGGCGATTCCATCCGCCGCCACAACCTGCTGCGCCACTACCAGGTGGACAAGGATCTGATGGCGCTGGCCAAGCCGGACGCGATCTTCATGCACTGCCTGCCGGCGCACCGCGGCCAGGAGGTGACCGAGGACGTGATCGACGGGCCGCAGTCGGCCGTCTGGGACGAGGCCGAGAACCGGCTGCATGCGCAGAAAGGCATTCTGCTGTGGTGTCTGGGCGCGTAACACCGGGGGCCAAGTCGCCGGAACCGGGCGATTTGGTCCACCCCTTCATGATCGAAAGCTCGGGCATTCGTGGCCGGCTGCTGCGTTTGGGCCCGGCGCTCGACACCATCGTCAGACGCCCCGGCTATCCCGAGACGGTCGGTCGCCTGTTGGCCGAGCTGGTGGCGCTCGGCACCACTCTGGCCAGCACCTTGAAGTACGACGGCTCCTTCACCCTGCAGATCAAGGGCAGCGAGGCCGTGCGCACCATGGTGATGGACGCGACCAGCGACGGCGCCCTGCGCGGCTATGCCGGCTACGATCCCGAGGCGGTGGCGGCGCTGGAGCAGGCGGAGACGCCGGTGACCCTTCCTGCCTGGGTCGGCAAGGGTCACATGGCCTTTACCGTCGACCAGGGTGAGTTCACCGAGCGCTATCAAGGCTTGGTAGCGCTCACCGGGGAGAGCCTGCTGGACTCCCTGCTGCACTACTTCCGCCAGTCGCAGCAGGTGAATGCCGGTATCCTGGTCAGTGTGCAGCCGCCGCAGTCCTCCGCTTCCGGCGGCTGGCGCGCCGGCGCCCTGCTGATCGAGCAGGTGCCGGACGACAACGCCCCCAAGTTCGACCGCGTCGACGACGAGGACTGGCGCCGCGCTCTCATCCTCATGGCGAGTTGCACCGACGGCGAGCTGGTCGAGCCCTCGCTCGCGCCCAACGACCTGCTCTATCGCCTGTTCCACGAGGAGGGCGTGCGCGTCTTCGAGCCGCGCCCGGTCAGCGTCGGCTGCCGCTGCACCGAGCAGCGGATGGAGCGCGTGCTCCGCTCCATCGACCGTGACGAGCTGGAAGACTTCAAGGTCGACGGCAAGGTCGTGCTGACCTGCGAGTTCTGCGCCCTCGATTTCCCCTTCGACGACGGCGACCTGGACCGCCTCTATCGCAGCGAGGATGCGTCGGCGGATGACGCGGCAAGCGAGCCGCGTACCGCAGCCGACTAGCTTTTCTATTCCGCGGCCCAGTCCCAGAGGCGGGCCATGAAGCGCTCGCACTGCTCGACCTGGGATAACGCGATGAACTCGTTGGGCTGGTGCGCCTGGTCGATGGAGCCGGGCCCGCAGATGACGGCGGACATCCCGGCCTCCTGAAACAATCCCCCTTCGGTGGCGTAGGAGACCACGCCGACTGCATTGGCACCGGTCAGTTGGCGCACGAAGGCCTCTGCAGGACCGTCTTCCTCCGGCGCCAAGGGGGGCACATTGGCACGGTCGGTGAACTCGATGTCCGCTTCCGGTGCGAACTCGCGCAGGGCGGGCAGCGCCTCTTCGTCGATGTAGCGGCGTATGGCGGCGATGATCCCCTCCTCGTCTTCCCAGGGGACCGCGCGGAACTCACCGATGAACGTACAGTCCTCGGGGATGATGTTGAGGGCTGCGCCGCCCTCGATACGGCCGATCTGAAAGCTGGTATAGGGCGGCTCGAAGCCGCTCTCCGGCCGGGCCTCGGCCCGCTTGCTACGGGCCAGCCGGTCGATGAAGGCGATGATCTTGCCGGCCGCGATGATGGCGCTGGCGCCGCGGTGCGGCTGGCTTGAGTGGGCGGCCTTGCCTTTGATCTTGACCTCGAAGCCGTGCACGCCCTTGTGGGCGTGGACGATTTTCATGTCGGAGGGCTCGCCGATAATCGCGATCTCCGGCATGGGCAGGTTGTCCTTGATGTCCTGCAGCAGACGGCCGACGCCGATGCAGCCGACCTCCTCGTCGTAGGACAGGGCGAAGTGGATGGGGCGCTTCACCGGCTTGGCAACGAGGTCCGGCAGCGCGGCCATGGCGATCGCCAGAAAGGACTTCATGTCGGCGGTGCCGCGGCCGTAGAGCAGGCCGTCCTTCTCGACAACCTCGAAGGGGTTCGTGTGCCAATCCTGCCCGTCGACGGGCACCACGTCGGTATGTCCCGAAAGCACCACGCCGCCGGCCACGTCCGGCCCGACGGTGGCGAAGAGATTGGCCTTGCGTTTCTCGTCGTCGTAGGTCCGCCGCGTGGTGGCGCCATAGCCGGTGAAGTAATCCTCGGCGAAGTCGATCAGCGCCAGGTTCGAGTCCCGTGAGGTGGTGTCGAAGCCGACCAGGCGGGAAATCATCTCTTGGCTGGAGTAGCGGGCGTTGGGCATGGGAGTCGTCTCCTTCTTTGGGCGCGGCGCTAGCCCCGCCAGAAATGCGGCGTGAACAGGACGAGAATCGTGAAGAGCTCCAGTCTTCCCAGCAGCATGCCGGCGCACAAGAGCCATTTCGCCGAACTCGGCAGGGACGCGAAGTTGCCTTCCGGTCCGATGACCTCGCCGAGGCCGGGCCCGACGTTGGCAATCGCGGTCGCGGCGCCCGACAGCGCGGTGATGTAGTCCAGGCCGAGGAAGCTCAGCGCGATCGCCAGAAAGGCGAAGCTGACGGCGAAGAAGAAGAAAAAGCTCATGACCGAGAGACCGACGGACTCGGGAATGGGCTTGCCGTCGTAGTAGGCGAGGAAGACGCCGTTCGGCTGGGTCAGGCGCCTGAGCTGGGTACGTGCCGTCTCGTAGAGAATTTGGAAGCGGAAGATCTTGATGCCGCAGGTCGTCGAGCCGGCGCAGCCGCCGACGAACATCAGAAGGAAGAAGGTGATGACGGCGAAGCCGCCCCATTGGTCGAAGCCCGCCGTGGCATAGCCGGTCCCGGTCATCACCGAGATGACGTTGAAGCTGCTGTAGCGCAGTGCGTCCACCCAGCTCATCTGATCGGTGCGCTGCAGGTAGAGCGCCATCAGCAGGATGGCCAGCGCCAGGACCAGAAGCATGATGCGGACCTGGCTGTCGCGGGCGAAGGCCAGAAGATTGCCGCGCACGGCCTGCAGATAGAGCACAAAGGGAACGCTGCCCATCACCATGATGACGCAGATCGCCGCATCGATGCTCGCCGAGTCGAAATAGCCGATGGAGTCGTCCCGCGTCGAATAGCCGCCGGTGGCGATGGAGGTCATGGCATGAGCGAAGGCATCGAAGCCGTTCATGCCCAGGAGATAGAGGGTGAGGGCGGCGAGAAGCGTCAGCGCGCCGTAGATCGAGGCGATGCCGGCAGCGATGGTGGCCGCGCGCGGCAGCACCTTGTCGGTCTCGAAGGCCTCGACCCGGAAGAGCTGCATGCCGCCGACCCTGAGGATAGGCAAAACGGCGATGGCCATGACGATGATGCCGATGCCGCCGAGCCACTGCAGGATGGCGCGCCACAACAGAATGCCGGGGGGCGCGCTCTCCAGGCCGACGATGACCGTGGACCCGGTGGTCGTCACGCCCGACATGGACTCGAAGAAGGAATCCGTGACGCTGAGCTGCAGCTCGCTGAACATGAAGGGCAGCGAGCCGAAGACGGCGATGACCAGCCAGGACAGCGCGGTCATGACGAAAGCCTGGCGCACGTCTAGGCGGTTCCAGCTCCGTCGGGTCGACAAGGTCAGCGAGACGCCGACGAAGAGCGTCACGGCGAAGGCGGTGACGAAGACCTGCCAGTCCGAATGGCCCAGGATGGCGTCGACGGCAGCCGGCACCAGCATCGCGCAGGCCAGGATAGACAGCAGTATGCCGACGATAAAAAAGGCCGGTCGCAGATCCATTTCGTCAGGCGGTCAGGCAACTTGTCTGGGGGCGCGCCGCGCGGGTGCCGCGCAACGCAACGGGACTGTCGCCTAACCTAACAAAAGCGCTTGGCCGGTCCAGCCATGACGGACCGGCGGGAGGATTAATTCGTCAAAAGCGCTAGAAGCCCGGCTGTCAGCGGCGGCTCAGTTGCCGTTCATGGTGCTGCGCGGATTGCCGATCAGCGAGAGAAACTCCCGGCGGGTGCCGGTGTCGTCGCGGAACTGGCCCAGCATCCGGCTGGTCACCATGGTGACGTTGGCCTTGTGGACGCCGCGGGTGGTCATGCACTGATGCGCGGCCTCGACCACGACGCCGACGCCCTTCGGCTTCAAGACCTCCTGGATGCTGTTGGCGATCTGTGCCGTCAGCTTTTCCTGGATTTGCAGCCGCTTGGCGTAAATGTCGACGACCCGGGCCAGCTTCGAGATGCCGACGACCCGGCGGTCGGGGATGTAGCCGATATGCACCTTGCCGATGATCGGCACCACATGGTGCTCGCAATGGGACTCCAGGCGCACGTCGCGCAGGGTCACCATCTCGTCGTAGCCTTCGGTCTCGGCGAAGGTCCGCTCGAGCAAGTCCACCGGGTCGGCCGCATAGCCGGCGAAGAACTCCTCATAGGCGCGTACGACGCGGTTCGGCGTGTCGCGCAGGCCCTCGCGCAGCGGATCGTCGCCGGCCCAGCGAATGAGCGTTTCGACGGCGCGTTCCGCCTCCTCGCGGGAGGGCCGTTCGGACAGGGCCTGCCCGTCATCGAGATTTGCCAGTTCGATCCGGTTGCTCATGGACTGTATGTCACCTTCGTTGCTCCAGGAAACAGGAGGCCAGCCATCAAGTTTAGCGCAGCCGGCGCCTGCTTCCACCTGTATTTCGATAGATCAGAGTCAAGCGCGCGTGACGCGCGTTTCAGTTCAGTCTGCCTTGCAGCCCCGGGCTATCCAGGGAAAAGGCCGGTATGGCGACTTCCAGCGCGCCGCCAGCGTGCGGTCCGTCCAGCCGTACCATGTTGTAGCGGCCTTCCATGAAGCCGCTGTTGGTGCCCAGCGGCGTTCCGCTGGTGTACTCGAAGGACTCTCCGGGCGGCAGAACCGGCTGCTCGCCGACCACGCCCGGGCCGCTGACCTCCTGCGTGCGCCCCATGGAATCGGTGATGCGCCAATAGCGGCTAACCAGTTGCAGGGTCTCGGAGCCGTGATTTTCGATCCGCACGTGATAGGCCCACACGAAGCGGCTCTTCTGCGGTTCCGACTGCTCTTCCAGAAACACCGGCTCCACCAGGATGCGGATGTTATCCGTGGTTTGCTCGAATTGCACCATAGTCGCCCAAACGTCCCAAATCTCCACTGGAAGGTAGGTCTTATTCGGGCGATTGAAAGGGACGAGAGCCTTGCCCGGTCAGAATGGCTCCATCTGACCGGGCAAGGCTCTCGCCTGCCGCAAATAAGAAACCGGCGCCGCCAAGATGGCGGCGCCGGCTCTGTAAAGTGTCGCTAAAGCGCTGACTTACTGCAGAACGATCGTCACACGACGGTTGGCCTGCAGGCGGACACCGTCAGCCGTGGGAACGGCCTGGTCCGCCTCGCCGCGTCCTGCGATCGAGATGTTCTGACCCGGAACGCCGCGCGTCTCCAGTCCAGCGGCGACCGCTTCGGCGCGGCGCAGCGAGAGACCGAGGTTGTAGTCTGCGGAACCGGAGCTGTCGGTGTAACCGGTCACGGCGAAGTCCGTGATGCCTTCGGCCAGGGCGACGGCAACGGCTTCGTCGAGGACCAGCTGGCCCTGATCGCCGACGGCGGCGCTATCCCAGTCGAAGTAGATGATGAAGTTGGCCGGCGCAGCCATCGGCACGCCAGGCGCCATCAGCTCTTCCAGACGTGCCAGCGCGGCGTAGAACTCGTCGCGGCAAGCAGCGATATGGTCGGGCTGAATGTTCTCTTCCTGCTGCTCGATCCAGCAGTCGAAGCGGACCTGCGCCACCGCGGCTTCCAGCGGGAAGCTGGAGCGCGCCGTCGCGTCGAGCAGGCTCACCAAACGCGCGCGTGCGTCGTTCAGCTCGCCGACGAATTGATCGGGAACGTACCAGTCGGCGACGATCTCGGGCTGAGGCGTGTTGCCTGCGCCCGCGGCGTTGCCCTTGCTGGCGAAGAGGCCGGCGTCGATCCAGTCGCCCATCTCGTCGGCTTCGAAAAGCGCCAGCTCTTTGTACTGATCGAACAGCGCTGCCTGGAACGGCGTCGCGTTCGGACCCGGTGAGGCGCCGCGGATGTCCTCCACCGCACGGATACCGGCACAGCCCGCCAACAAAGCGATCATAGCGAACGCGCCGAGTAATTTAAGTCTCAGCATGTCTTCCCATCCTCCGTCGCAATAGCTCTTGCCTCCATCGACAAGTGCCTCCCCCGAAGCCACTCGCCTGGACACAGCTCCAGGCGTTGGCACTTGAGCGCTGCCTTAAGCTAAGCGTCTTGTAGTTCCGGGTCTGGCCCATGTCAAAACAATCCTAGGCGTTTAACCAAGGTTTTTAGCCATAAGTAGAAGAAGCTGATTCCCAAGTAGCTGGCGAAAAATCAGGCTGTGGCTGGCTGTTCTGACTGCTGTGGTGAGGCTGGGCCACAGAATTCGGCCCTAAATTGTCTCATTTTGGCGTTCGAGGGAGGGGCGGAGGTGAATGACCTGTCCGCCGGCCGCGGAGGCATCCTCGGGGTCGTGAGACACCAAAAGGGTCGGAAGCGCCGCTTGGCGGGCATGCTCGAAGACGAAATGGCGGATCCGCTCCCGCAATGCGGTGTCGAGCTTGGAGAAGGGCTCGTCGAGCAACAGGCAGCGCGGCTGGGAAAGCAGCGTGCGCATGAGGGCCGCGCGGGCGCGCTGACCCCCTGACAGGGTGGCCGGGTCGCGGCGGCCCAGGCCCGTCAGCCCCGCCCGGTTCAGCGCGGCCGAGACCTGTTCCCAGCGCTGCTGCCCCTGAATGGACCGCGGCAGGCCGAATGCGAGGTTTTCGGCAACCGAGAGATGGGGGAACAGAAGGTCGTCCTGGAACAGGATGCCGACTTGCCGCTGCTCCGGCGAGAGGTGGGAGATTTCCTGCTCGTCGAGCAGCACTTTGCCTTCCCCGGCGATATCCCGGGGCAGCGTGCCGCAGATGAAGTTCAGCAAGCTCGATTTGCCCGAGCCGCTCTCGCCCATGACCGTGACGATCTCCCCGGCGGCGATCGAGACGTCGAGGGGCGCGAACAGCGGGCCCTGTGGCAGCGACAGGCAAACATCGGCCAAACGGAGGCTGTGGCGCTCGGTCATTGTTCCCGATCCGTCCTGCCGATCATGCGCTCATGCCGCTGCGCATGGCCCGCCGGTTGCGGTAGAGCAGCGCGGGAATGGCCAGAGAGGCGGTGAAGACGACGACCGGCAAGGCCGCTTGCAGCACCGCGAAGACCGCCAGGGTGCGCCGGTTGGCGCCGGAACTGAGGGCCACGGCCTCGGTGGTCAGGGTCATGGTGCGGCCGGCGCCGGCGAAGAGCGTCGGCAGATACTGGGCCACGCTGACGGCGAAGCAGACGGCCAGCGCAATCAGCGTCGGGCGCAGCAGCAGCGGCAGCTTGACCCGCCAGAACACGCGGGCGGGCGACGCGCCCAGGCAGGCGCCGATGCGCGCGAAGCGGGGGTCGAGGCTTCGGAAGGATTCCGAGAGCGCCAGGAAGGCATAGGGCAGGCAGAACAGCAGATGCGCCCAAACCACGGACAGCAACATGCCGTCGAGGGCGAAGTAGGAGAGGAAGACCTGGAAGCCGAAGAGGAACGCGATCTGCGGGATGAGCAGCGGAAGATAGAGCAGCCATAAGGCGGCCGTGGTCATGCGCACGTTGGCCCGGGCCTCGTGCTCCAGGCAGGCCAGGGCGAGGGCCACGGCGCCGGCGGCACTGGCCGCCCCGACGGCCAGGGTGGTGAGCGCGATGGCGCCGGCATCCGGCAGGTGGCTGCTCCAGCTCCGTAGCGACCAGGTCTCCGGCAGCAGGTTGGGGAAGCTCCAGCGCCAGGCGAAGGACCAGAGGATCAGAAGCAGGATGCTGGCATAGCCGAGCAGGGTGGTCAGGGAGATTGCCGCGCTGGCGACCAGCGGCGCGCTCCTTTCGAGGGCTGAGCGCTGTCCGCCGGACAGCCAGCCGCGCGTCGCGCGCGCCACCAATCGCTCGAGCGCATAGAGCGTGAGGATCGCTGAGAGCGCGATGCCGAGCTGAAGCGTTGCGCCGGCCGCGGCGACGAGTCGCAAGGAGAGGTCGGGGTCCGAGAACAGCCGGAAGACCAGGACGGCCAGGCTGGGTGGCACCGTCGGCCCGAGGATGATCGCCATGTCGACGACCGACAGGCTGTAGGCCAGCACCGCATAGAGCGGTAGGCGGAGCTTCGGATAGATGGCCGGGAGCACCACCTTGAGCCAGGCGACGAAAGGGCCGTAGCCCAGGCTGCGCGCGGCGGCGAGGCGCGCTTCGGCT
>JANQIA010000534.1 GCA_028282405.1 Rhodovibrionaceae bacterium | reverse complement strand
GGCCCTGAGATAGCGCAGGGCGATCCAGCGCTCCAACGCGCCGAAGATCATCCGCGTCCTTCCGTCAGCCGCGCCATCGCCGATTCGAGGGAGAGCTCCTCGCGCTCCCCGCTGGCCCGGCGCTTGAGCTCGACCACTCCGTTCTTCAGTCCGCGCGGGCCGATGATGAGCTGCCAAGGCAGGCCGATCAGGTCCATATCTGCGAACTTGGCGCCCGCGCTTTCGTCGCGGTCGTCGTAGAGCGGCTCCAGCCCGGTCTCCTCGAGCTGCCCATAGGCATTGTCGCAGGCAGCGACGCAGGCCTGCTCGGCCACCTTGAGGTTGATGAGGCCAACGCCGAAGGGCGCCACGCTGTCCGGCCAGACGATGCCGTCCTCGTCGTGGCTGGCCTCGATGATGCCGCCGACCAGGCGCGAAACGCCGATGCCGTAGGAGCCCATATGGACCGGCTGCTCGCTGCCGTCGGCCAAGGTGACGCGGGCGCCGAGCGGCTCCGAGTACTTGGTGCCGAAATAGAAGATATGCCCCACCTCGATGCCGCGGCGGTGGACGCGCTTGTCCTCCGGCACCGCGGCCTCGAAGGCGGCCTGATCGTGCTTCTCGTCGGTGCGGGCATAGAGCTCGGTCCAATGCTGGACCATGGGCTCGAGATCGCCGTCGTAGTCGATCGCCTCACCGAGCACGTCGAAGTCGATGAAGTCCTGATGGCAGAAGACCTCGCTCTCGCCGGTATCCGCCAGGATGATGAACTCGTGGCTGAGGTTGCCGCCGATCGGGCCCGTATCCGCCTCCATGGGAATGGCCTTCAGGCCCATGCGGGCGAAGGTGCGCAGGTAGGCGGCGAACATCTTGTTGTAGGCGCGCTTGGCCCCCTCGAAATCGACATCGAAGGAATAGGCGTCCTTCATCAGGAACTCGCGCCCGCGCATGACGCCGAAGCGCGGCCGCACCTCGTCGCGGAACTTCCACTGGATATGATAGAGCAGCTTGGGGACATCGCGGTAGCTGCGGCAGCTCTCGCCGAAGATGTCGGTGATCAGCTCCTCGTTGGTCGGGCCGTAGAGCATGTCCCGGTCGTGCCGGTCGCGGATGCGCAGCATCTCCGGACCGTAGTCGTTGTAGCGCCCGGACTTGAGCCAGAGATCGGCCGACTGGATGGTCGGCATCAGGACCTCCTGGCAGCCGGCGCGGTCCTGCTCCTCGCGCACGATGGCCTCGATGCGCCGCAAGACCTTGTAGCCGAGCGGCAGCCAGGAGTAGATCCCGGCGGAGGCCTGGCGAACCATGCCGGCGCGCAGCATCAGGCGGTGGGAGACGATTTCCGCTTCCTTGGGGGTCTCCCGAAGGGTCGGCAGAAAGAAGACCGTTCTGCGCATAATCTGCTCTTGATGATTTCGTCAAAGGGCCGCGGAGCAGCGACCGCGGCGGACCCTAGGCAATGGCAATTGACTTGTCCATGGCGCTGGAGGCGCGGTGCGACACTCAGCGGCGCAGCAGCTCCCGGCATTTCCGGGTCAGCAGGACGACGTTGGGGTCCTGCAAGGGCTGGCCGTTCCAGAACACGGCGCCGTCCTGCGTCACGGTCACCTCGCCGACCGACAGCGTGCTCCGCTCGCCCGGGCGGCGGTCCGAGACCGAGAGCCCGTCCAGCAGGCCGGATCGCTCGGTCTGCAGGTCGGACAAGGCTGCCCTCGCCGCCGTGGTGTCGTCGCCCGACGCTTCCATGGCGGCGATCTCCCGCTTGGTCAGGGCGATGGCCGTGTCGACCTCGTTGAGCTGGCTTTCCTGAACACGCACCCGGTCGCGCGGAAAGGGATTGAGCTCGACATCGAAGCGATAGACCTCGGGCGGCTTGATGACGCCCGTGGTGCCGTAGTCGGCCGGCGCCACCGGGCGACCGCGGCTGTCGACTCCGGGCTTGTAGTCGGCGTCCACCGAGCCGTCCGGGACATAGTTGGTCAGGCGTAGGCAGGTTTCCCGGGAGACTTGCACCTCGGCGGTCTCGGCGGCTCCGTGCATGGGCACCAGCGCGGCCAAGCAAAGCCCGGCCATCCCTGCCAGGGTCGTTCTGCGCAACATTCTTCTCTGGCCTCGTCTTGTCACCGAGATTACCTTGCGCGCCGTTAAGGAAACCTGATGACGCCCTTCGGGCAAAGTCGGGCGAAAGAGAGACAGAAAGAGGGGGCGATGTTCGACAGCTACTTCCGTATTTCCGACCACCGCAGCACCGTCGGTACGGAGGTCATGGCCGGGGTCACGACCTTCCTCACCATGGCCTACATCACCTTCGTCAACCCCGCGATTCTCTCCGACGCCGGCATGGACTTCGGCGCCGTCTTCGTGGCGACCTGCGTCGCCGCGGCCATCGGCTGCCTGATTATGGGACTCTATGCCAACTATCCCATCGCGTTGGCGCCGGGGATGGGACTCAACGCCTATTTTGCCTACGGCGTGGTCCTCGGATTGGGCTATAGCTGGCAGGTCGCCCTCGGCGCCGTGTTCCTCTCCGGCCTGCTGTTCGTCCTCATTTCCGTGCTGCCGATACGGGAATGGGTGATCAATGCCATCCCGCGCGGCCTGAAACTGGCGATCTCGGCCGGCATCGGCCTGTTCCTGGCCATTATCGCCCTCAAGAACGCCGGTATCGTCGTGGACGACCCCAACACCCTGGTCACCCTCGGCGACCTCACCGCCTGGCCGGCCGTCTTGGCGCTCCTGGGCTTCGGGCTGATGGTCGCCCTCGACCGCTGGCAGGTGCCGGGGGCCGTGGTGATCGGCATCCTGGTCGTGACGGCCATCGGCATCGGGCTCGGCATCTCCGAGTTCAGAGGCATCGCCTCCGCGCCGCCCGACCCGAGCCCGACCTTCCTGCAGCTCGACATCGCCGGGGCCCTTCAGGCGGGACTCATTCTGATCGTCTTTACCTTCCTGTTCGTCGATCTCTTCGACACCGCCGGCACCCTGGTCGGCGTCGCCCACCGGGGCGGCCTGCTCGACCAGAACGGGCGCCTGCCCCGCCTCAGGCGCGCCCTGCTCGCCGACTCGACCGCAACCGTCGCCGGCGCCGCCCTCGGCACCTCGACGACGACCAGCTACATCGAGAGCGCCGCCGGCATCAAAGCCGGGGGACGCACCGGCCTCACCGCCGTGGTCGTGGCCCTGCTGTTCCTGGCCTGTCTGTTTCTGTCGCCCTTGGCGGAAAGCGTCCCGGCCTATGCCACGGCGCCGGCCCTGCTCTACGTGGCCTGCCTGATGGCCCGGGGTCTCGCGGAGGTCGATTGGGAGGATGCCAGCGAGTACGCGCCGGCCGTGGTCACGGCCATTGCCATGCCGCTGACCTTCTCCATCGCCCACGGCATCGGGCTGGGCTTCATCACCTACGCCCTGATCAAGCTGCTCTCGGGCCGGGCCGCCGACTGCTCGATCGCCGTCTACGTGATCGCCGCCGCCTTCGTCGTAAAGTTCACGGCATCCGATCTATCGGCGATGATTTCGGGCTAGGGCTATAGAGGCGATAAAAAAGAACGTGACGCTTGCTCTTCGTTCCAGTATGAAAACATACCAATTAAGAAGCCGATCACTTAAGGTCGCGGCCCAAGTTTAAGGAGGAAACCGCCTTAACAAGGGTGTTGGTACGCCAACGCAAGGAACGTAAAATAATAATTCCGACTCAACGCGGGTTCCTCTGGAACCTGCGTTTTTGATTCTGCCCTATGCTAGAGCAGTCCATTCTTAGGCGGAATCGGAAAGGGGTTTCCCCGGCTCGGGTCTGATGTGATTCAAACTATCTGCTGGATGAGGAGGCCAGCAGAC
>JANQIA010000522.1 GCA_028282405.1 Rhodovibrionaceae bacterium | reverse complement strand
CCGGTCGGCGGTTAACAGCGACCTTATTTCACTAAAAATTTGGGATAATTTCTCCTTGGTCAGCGCTACGCAAGTTGCTCTGATTATTTACAATTCCGCACTGCGGATTTTCTGCAACCATTTGGCGCGGCGCAGAAGACCGAACCAAGCTGCCCGGTTCTGCACAACCCTGAGACGACAACGACGGGTCTGCCGGCTGGTCGCCAAGCTCGACACGGCAATGCCATGCACCGCACCACCCTGGGACAGGAGCCAACTGCCAGGATGGTGCGCGCATGAGCGGAGCCCTCCTCGACAAGAGGAAGCGACAACCGCCCTGAAGGGCAGGCAAATGGACAACGCACAGGGTCCAGGGGACCCTCGACTCTGGCGCCCTACCGCGGGCAGGCGACGTAGCGAAGGTACGGCTTCGGCGCCCGCCAACCGGCGGGGAACTGCTCTTTGGCCGCCTCGTCGCTGACGGCCGGCACGATGATGACCTCCTCGCCCGTCTTCCAATTCACCGGCGTCGCCACCTTGTGGTCCGCGGTGAGCTGCAGCGAATCGATGACCCGAAGGATTTCGTCGAAGTTCCGTCCGGTGGTCATGGGATAAGCGATGGTCAGCTTGACCTTCTTGTCCGGCCCGATGACATAGACGTTGCGGACGGTGGCGTTGTCCATGGCGTTCCGCGTGCTGGCGCTGCCATTGACCGCGGCGCCGAGCATGCCGAAGAGCTTGGCGACCGAGAGGCTCGGGTCGCCGATCAGGGGATAGTTCGGCCGGTGCCCCGTCACGTCTTCGATATCGCTGAGCCAGCGCTCATGGTCCTCGACCGCATCGACGCTGAGACCGATGATCTTCACGTTGCGCTTGGCAAACTCCGCCTCCAGGCCTGCCATATAGCCGAGCTCGGTCGTGCAGACCGGCGTGAAGTCCTTCGGGTGCGAGAAGAGCACACACCAGCTCTCGCCGATCCAATCGTGGAATCGTATTTCGCCCTGCGTGCTCAGTGCGGAAAAGTCGGGCGCGATGTCACCAAGTTGCAATTTCATTCAATTTCTCCATCATAGGGACGATAAGACTCGGGGCGCTGACAGGGACGCGCATCCCGACTCTTACTGGGGTCATCACGATTTCGTGTCGCGAGCACAGTCCGGTCGACTTGTGCTGAGGCTTTTCCTAAATGTTGCCGACAGCGGCGACCTGAAGAAATCAGACTGTTTTTCTGAAGTTCTCTGAGATTTTTTTGAAGGTTCCCCGATGCTCTATCTTGGCGACTGGCTTGTTGATCCATCGACGCGGCGGATGAACCGCGGCACGGAGGTCATCCGCCTCTCACCCAAGGCCATGGCCGTTCTCAGCGCCTTGCACGAGGCCGGAGGGCAGGTCGTCTCGCGCGAAGCCCTGCTCGAGCGGGTTTGGTCGGATGTGGTGGTTGGCGAGGAAGTGCTGACCCATTCGATTGCCGAGCTGCGCAAGGCCTTCGGCGACAACCGGAAGGAGCCGCGCTACATCGAGACCGTGCAGAAGTCCGGCTATCGCCTGCTAGTCGGGCGTGGCGCTCCGGCCGTCGCCGCCGACGATCTCGAGCTCCATGTGGCCTATCTGGATGGTTGCGAGCTGTTCTTCCGTGGCGGGCCAGAAAACGTAAAGCAGTCCGTCACCTGCTTCAGCGGAATCCTCGATGCCGACCCACAGCATGCGCTCGCCTATGCCGGCCTCACGAAGTCGCTGTTCTTCATGGACTATTATTTCGGCTCACGCCGTAAGAACATCCTTCAGCTTGAGGAATGGGGACGTCAGGCGGTCGCCCACGGGGCCGAGCTGCCGGAAACCCACGCAGCACTCGGCCTCGCGCTCGGCGCCCTCGGACGCCGCGACGAGGGCTGCGCCAGCTTCGCCACCTCGCTGAAACTCAACCCCTATCTTGCAGAACCCTACTATCTGCTTGGCCGGGTCTGCTTCACTCTCGGCCAGTACCGCATGGCGGCGACCATGCTGGAACGCGCTGCGGAGCTGCGGCTGGGCGATTTCCATTCCCTGATCATCGCGGCCAAGGCGCGGCGGTTTCTCGATGACGACACGCGCTGGCGGAGCAATCTGCTGGCCGCCCAGCACTGGATCGATCAGCGGCTGCAAAGCGCGCCCGATGATCGCCGAGCGCTCTGCGACCGGGCCTTCAGCCTGATCGAGTTCGGCGATGTGGCGAAGGGCCTGGAAGCCGCCACCGCCTTGATCGACCGGACCGACGCCAACAACTTCTACGTCGCCTGCGGCTTGGCCCGTGCCGGCGAGAAGGACACCGCTCTCGACTGCCTCGAACGAGTCGTGGAGGCCGGTTGGTACGACCGTAACTGGCTGCAGCAGGACCACGACCTCGACGGTCTGCGCGACGAACCGCGGTTCAAGCGCATCGCGAGAGAGCTGGGTGCCGCGTAACGACAATCGGTGATCACCTTTTGGATTTGTCGATGTTCAGGTTGGGCGATTGGCTGGTCAACCCGGCGACCCGACAGCTAAGCAGCGAGACAGGACTTGGTTCTGACTGCGTGCGCCTTGCGCCCAAGGCCATGGCCGTGCTGGCCGCGCTTCATGAGGCCAGAGGGCAGGTACTCTCGCGAACCGTGCTGATGGACCGGGTTTGGCCCGAGGTCACAGTCGGCGAAGAGGTGCTGACCCGCGCCATTGCCGATCTGCGCAAGGCCCTGGGCGACAGCCGCCAGCAACCTCGCTATATCCAAACGGTGCAGAAGGCAGGCTACCGCCTGCTCATGGACCGGAGCGCCGACGCAAGGCTCATTCGCTTGCCGGTTCCGGCGAATGGGCAGGCGCAGGCCGAAGACGACCGCCTGTTCCTCTATGGGCAACCTAGCCGGGCTCGCCCGCCCCGTGCCGCCTCGCCGCTGGCACCGAGCGATGATCAGATGCCTGACGTGCGCCCGTCGATCGCTGTGCTCGCCTTCACCAATATGAGCTGCGACCCCGAGCAGGAGTACCTCGCCGACGGCATGAGCGAGGACATCATCACCGACCTCTCCCGCTTCAGCTCCCTGGCCGTCATCGCCCGTCACAGCGCCTTCCGCTTCAAAGGAAAGGCGGTCACGCCCCAAGAGGTCGGCCGCGAGCTCGGCGTCGATTTCGTCGTCGAGGGCAGCCTGAGGCGCGCCGGCAAGGCCTTGCGTGTCAGTGCCCAGCTCATCGACGCCGCGAGCGGCCACCATATCTGGGCCGAGCGCTACGACCGCGACCTCGACGACATCTTCGCCGTCCAAGACGAATTGGTCCGGGACATCGTCGGCGTGCTGCGTCAGCAGATCGATCAGCTTGGCCTGCAGCGCGCGCAGCGCAAGGGAACGGAAAACCTCTCGGCCTATGAGCACGTGCTGCACGGACGGGCCCACTACGACAAAATGACGGCGGCCGGTGACCTGGCCGCTTTGAGTTGCTTTCAGCGCGCCATCGCGCTCGACCCCAACTACGCGCTCGCCCACACCTACATTGCCCGCGTCTACATGGACGCCTTTCTCTTCGGCTGGGCCAAGCAGCCCGACGAAGCGCTCACGCAGGCACTCGAAACGGCGCAAACAGCCGTCGCGCTCGACGGAACCGACAGTTTCGGGCGCGCAGCGCTGGCCTCCATCCACGTTTACAAGCGGCAGTTCTGCCGTGCCGAGCTGCAGTTCGAAAAGGCAATCGCTCTCAACGCCAATGACGCCGACACGCTCTCGATACGGGCCTTCTTCGCCGAGTCCCTTGGCGATGCCGAGGAGGCTCTGGCCTGGATGGGCAAGGCCTTGCGCCTCAATCCCTTCGCGCCGGACTGGTACATATGGCACTGCGCCCGCGCCTACTATCTGGCGCATCGCTACGAAGATGCGCTGACGTCCATAAGCGCGATGGCGAGCCCACCCTACGAGATCCTTGGCTTGGCCGCGGCATGCCACGCCCGGCTCGGCCAGCCGGCTGCCGCCCGCGAAGCTCTCCAACGCTTTCACGAGCTCGCGCAAGGTGAGCTGGCGCACTACCCCGGCAGCGATGCGGAGGGCTGGCGGCGCTATTGGTCGAATACCTTCCCCTATCGGGAGGCACGCGACCTGGACCGCCTCTTCGAAGGCTTGCGGTTGGCCGGCTTGCCCCTATGACGGCAAAGATCGTCATCCGCCCGGCGGAGATGGTCGCCATGGCCGCCGAGTTCGATGCCTTCCTGCGCGGCATCGAGGCCGGCGACCCACCGTTTGATGATGCCAAGGCGACGTCGGGTTTGGAACGCTTCGCTTTTGGCAAGGCCCCTCTCTGCACCGTTCTGATCGCCGAGCAGGAGGCCACTGCGGTCGGCTACGCGATCTACAGCCTTGGCTTCTGGGCGGACGCTTGGGAAGGCATGCTGTTCCTGACCGACCTCTTCGTGCGTGAAGCCTGGCGCAGCCAGGGCGTCGGCCGAAGGCTGATGCAAGAGCTGACGGCCATCGGTCGAAAGGAAGGCTGCCAGCGCATCATGTGGACCGTTTGGACGGAGAATGCGGAGGCGCGGCAGTTCTATCGCGCGCTTGGCGCGGAAGAGATCGCCGAAGAACGGCTGATGACCTGGCCTATCCGGGCCAAGTAGCCGCGCTTAGATGATCCCGAAGCGCTCCAGCGCCTCTGCCAGATCGTCGCCGAACTGACTGCTCTTGCGCACGACAGCCGCTGACTCCGGCAGGCCGGCAAGCGAGGGGTGATCGGGATCGTAGCTCGTGACCAGGACGAACGGAGTGCTTTTGGTCTTCGGCAAGGCCGCCAAGGCGGCTGCCAGGTCGACACCGGCAATGTCATCCAGCACCGAAGAGGAGAGGACGATGTCCGGGCGGGTGCGCACGGCAAGCTCGATCGCCTCGAAGGAGCTTTGCGCCATGGCCACGCGGTAGCCGCAGTTCTGCAAGTCGCGCGCGATGATGCGGGCCGAGGTGCGGTTCGGGTCGACCAGCAGGATCTCGACGTTGAGATGCTCCAGGTCCTCGAGCTCGACCGGCCGGCGCACCGGCAGCGAGCGTACGAACTCCGCCTCGTCGACGTTGTTGTCGACCTCGTTCTCAAGCAAGCCGCGCATGATATCGACGAAAACGTCCAGGTCGTCGATCTGACTTGCGCTCGGCTCATCCAGGTCGGTCAAGTAGTTGTCCAAACGCCGCAACAAGAGATCCAGGAGCGGCAGGCCCATGCCGGTGCAAAGCCCGAGCAGCTTGCGCACCTCTCCCGTCATGCGCGGCACAGCGTCCACGGCAGCGCTGCCGCCCGTGCGCAGGTTGCCCAGCAGGACCTCGAACAGCGCTAGGTCGTCACGCGCCTCCTGCAGGTACTCGTCGTTGGCGGCATCGAAGCACTCTTGCTGCACGCTATTGAGAGGCATGGCGTTTCTCGATCGGGGATAACTCCCCAATAGCTACCGCCTACCGGCTTAAGACCAGCTTAAGACAACCCAGGGACGTGACCAGTCGAACCTATGCCCGCGCGTCTTCCAGGATCATGGCCGCGGCCTTTTCGGCAATCATGATGGTCGGCGAGTTGGTGTTGCCGGAGGTGATGGTCGGCATGATCGAGGCATCGACGATACGCAGCCCCTCAACGCCCTTGAGACGGAGCCGCGGGTCCACCACGGCCTCCTCGTCGCTGCCCATGCGGCAGGTTCCGACCGGATGGAAGATCGTGGTGGCGATGTCGCCGGCCGCCTTGGCCAGCTCCTCTTCGCTCTGCACAGCCGGGCCCGGCAGGAACTCTTCCGGCTGGAAGCGGCGCAAGGCCTCCGCCGCCATGATGCGCCGGGTCAGCTTGATGGCGTCGGCTGCGACCCGCCGGTCCGCGGGAGCGGAAAGGTAGTTCGGCGCGATGATCGGCTTGCTCTTGGGCTCGGCATCGCGAATGCGCACGTAGCCGCGGCTTTCCGGCCTGAGATTACAGACCGAGGCGGTGACTGCCGGGAAAGGATGCAGCGGATCGCCCAGCTTGTCGGTGCTGAGCGGCTGGACGTGGTACTCGACATTGGCCGTCTCGTGGCTCGCATCGCTGCGGGTGAAGCAACCGAGTTGGCTTGGCGCCATGGAAAGCGGCCCGCTGCGGAACAGGGCGTATTCGACGCCCATGGCAAACTTGCCCAAGAGCGAGTTGGCGCGCTGGTTCAGAGTGACCGTGTTGGCGACCTTGAACACCGTCCGGATTTGCAGATGGTCCTGCAGGTTCTCGCCGATGCCGGCCACTTCGCGCGCCACCGGGATGCCGTGCTCGGCGAGCAAGGCACCGGGCCCGATGCCGGAGAGTTGGAGAAGCTGCGGCGTCGCCACCGCGCCGGCGCTGAGGATGAGCTCACCCGGGATTGCGATGCTGGTCTCCCGCCCGCCGAGCGAGACTCGGAGGCTGGCCACGCGGCCATCCTGGAGCGCGATGCCGAGCACCTGGGCATGGGTTTCGACCCTGAGGTTCGGCCGCTTGAGCGCCGGGCGCAGGAAGGCCTTGGCGGTGCTGACCCGAAAGCCGCCACGCTGGTTCACATGGAAATAGCCGCAGCCCTCGTTATCACCGTCATTGAAGTCCTCGGTCTTGGGAATACCGACCTCGGCGGCGGCCTCGCGGAAGGCATCGAGGATCTCCCACGAGAGGCGCTGACGCTCGACCCGCCATTCGCCGCCCTGCCCGTGAAACTCGTTGTCAATGAATGCATGGTCTTCGGAGCGCTTGAAGTAGGGCAGCACATCGTCCCAGCCCCAGCCCGCATTACCCATTTGCCGCCAGCCGTCGTAGTCGCGTGCCTGGCCCCGCATGTAGATCATGCCGTTGATGGAGGAGCAGCCGCCCAGCACCTTGCCGCGGGGATAGCCTAACTTGCGGCCGTTGAGACCCGGCTCCTCCACCGTCTCCAGGCACCAGTCGGTGCGCGGATTGTTCATGGTGTAGAGATAACCGATGGGAATGTGGATCCAGGGGTAGCTGTCCTTGCCGCCGGCCTCCAGCAGCAGGACCTTCACCTTCGGGTCGGCACTCAAGCGGTTGGCCAGCACGCAGCCAGCCGAGCCCGCGCCGACGATCACGTAGTCGAAGGTTCCCAGATCGTCAGATGCCATCGGCGGCTCCCTCCCAAGCGAAGGGGGCAAAGTTGCCGCTGGCGGCCGAATTGTCCACCGCCAAGCGGCCCGTCGCCGACGGTTACTCTGCCGCGAGCTGTTCCGGCTCCGGAACCGGCTCGCGCATGGTGACGAACTCCTCTGCGGCCGTCGGATGGATGCCGATGGTCGCATCGAAGTCCGCCTTGGTCGCCCCGGCCTTGATGGCGATACCGAGGCCTTGGGCGATCTCGCCGGCATCGGCGCCCACCATGTGCGCCCCCACGACTTTCTGGCTGGCGCGGTCGACGATCAGCTTCATCAAGGTGCGCTCCGTGTTGTGGGTCATGGTGTGCTTCATGGGACGAAACTCGGAGCGATAGACATCCAGCGTCTCGTAGCGGGCGCGGGCCTGCTCTTCCGTCAGGCCGACCGTGCCGATCGGCGGCTGGCTGAATACGGCGGTCGGAATGTCGGCATAGTCTAGCGTACGGCTCTCGCCCTTGTAGAGATTGCCCGCCAGCACCATGGCTTCGGCGATGGCGACGGGGGTGAGCTGCACCCGATCGGTCACGTCGCCCAGCGCATAGATCGACGGCACATTGCTGCGGTAGTGGTCATCGACCTTGATGGCGCCCCGCTCGTCCAGCGCCACACCGGCAGCCTCCAAGCCCAGGCCCTCGACGTTGGGGCGACGGCCGATGGCATAGAGCACTTGATCGACCTCGCGCTTCTGACCATCGGAGAGGGTGACGAGCAGACCGGAGCTGGTCTTCTCGATCTGAGCGGCAATGGTGTTGAAGATGAGATCGACGCCCTTCTTGCGCATTTCCTCGGCCAGGAAGCGCCGCACGTCGCCGTCGAAGCCCCGCAGGAAGAGGTCGCGGCGGTAGAGCTGGGTCACCTCGCTGCCGAGGCCGTTGAAGATGCCGGCGAACTCGACGGCGATGTAGCCACCGCCCAACACCATGATCCGCTCCGGCTGCTTCTCCAGGAAGAAGATGTCATCGGAGACGATGCCGAGCTCCTGGCCCGGCTCGCTGGAGCGGGAGGGTTGAGCGCCGGTGGCGACCAGGATGGTCTTGGCGGTGATCTTGCGGCCGGCGACCTCCAGGCTGTTGGGACCGGTCAGCACCGCCCGGCCCTCGACGATCTCCACACCCGCCTTGGTCAGAAGGGTCTCGTAGATGCCGTTGAGCCGGCTGATCTCCTGGTTCTTATTGGCGATCAGGGTCTGCCAGTCGAAGCTGCGCGGCCCCACCGACCAGCCGTAGCCGGCGGCATCCTCGAAGTCCTCGGCGAAATGGCTGGCATAGACCATGAGCTTCTTGGGCACACAGCCGATGTTGACGCAGGTGCCGCCTAAATGGCGCTCCTCGGCGATGCCGACCTTGGCACCGTAGCTCGCAGAGACACGCGCGGCGCGCACGCCGCCGGACCCGGCACCGATGACGAAGAGGTCGAAGTCGTAAGAGTCGCTTGCGCTCATGCTTTCAATTCCATTTGTCTGGCTGTCGGCCGAGGCCTTATGTGTGGCGGGCGAACGGCGGGATACCAGGCCCGCTCGGCACAGCGCCTGTGATATAGCGGAAAGATCAGGGATGCCCAAGACGTCGCTCGAACCGAAAACTCCGAAAGCCAAAATACTCGGGACGACGCCTAAGGCCTTCGCCCAAGAGGTGCTCGGGCTCTTGATGCCGCTGGGCCCCGTGACGGCCCGTGGCATGTTCGGCGGCCATGGCTTCTATCTCGATGGCCAGATCTTTGCCATCGCCGCCTGGCAGCAGCTCTGGTTCAAGGTCGATGACGAAAGCCGGCCCGCCTTTGCCGCTGCAGGCAGCC
>JANQIA010000476.1 GCA_028282405.1 Rhodovibrionaceae bacterium | reverse complement strand
CGGCACGAAGAAGAACCGCACGCCGCTGTTCAGCGACCGCATCACCTACCTGGAATTCAATCCCTTCTGGAACGTCCCGCGCAGCATCGTCGGCGAGGAGATCCTGCCGCAGCTTCGCGAGGACCCGGGCTACCTCGCCGCCAATAACTACAAGCTGCTGAGCGACTGGGGCGGCGACCCGTCAGAGTTGGACCCCTACGGTATCCCCTGGGATCAGGTGACGCCCAAGGGCTTCCCCTTCCGCGTGCGTCAGGAGCCGGGTCCGGGCAACGCGCTGGGCCTGGTCAAGTTCATGTTCCCGAACCACCACAGCGTCTACATGCACGACACGCCGGCCAAGAGCCTGTTCGGCAAGACGCACCGCGCCTTCAGCCATGGCTGCATCCGGGTTCAGCATCCCGAGCAGTTCGCCCAGGTGCTGCTCGGCTGGTCGGGCGAAGAGGTCCAGGAGGTGCTGGAGAACTCGGAGCGCCGCATCGTCTCGCTCGCCGAGCCGATCCCCGTGCATCTGACCTACTACACGGCCTGGCAGGCGGAAGACGGCTCGCTGCAGTTCCGCGCCGATCCCTACGGCAACGATCCGCTCCTGGCCCAGGCTCTGCTGGCCGGCGACAGCCGCTGAGCCGACGCACCTCTCCTCTCGTCACCCCGGAGGAGCCTCGCGAGAGGCGACATCCGGGGTCCATCTCGAAGCTGGGCGCAGGCTGACAAATGGTTCCCGGCTCGCGGGCTTCGCCCTTGGCCGGGATGACAGTCTGAGAGAAACCGCCGGCATCGCCGCCCCTCCACTCGTCACCCCGGAGGAGCCTTGCGAGAGGCGACATCCGGGGTCCATCTCGAAGCCAGCGCGGGACGTGATCGGTAGAGCCCGGGCGCTATCGCTGCCCGCGTCCTTCGTTCGTCCGCCCGAGCCCAGTCGGTCCGTGCCTTCGGCAACTCGCTACGCGAGCCCGGACACGCGGGCTTCGCCCTTGGCCGGGATGACAGTCTGGGAAAAACCGCCGGCATCGTCGCCCCTCCACTCGTCACCCCGGAGGGGCCTCGCGAGAGGCGACATCCGGGGTCCAGCCAAAAGCTTGGACCATGCCTACCGCTGCCTTCGGCAACGCGCTCCGCGAGCCCTCGGGCCTTCGCCGCGAAGAAGGGCTTCGGCCCGCAGGCGGGTCGCACCGCTGAGCGGCGCGCCCAAGGGTGACATTCCCGAAGAGACGCCCATTTCGCGAAGCGTTAACTTCGTTCCTTTAGGTTTCCTCTTGCCAAATCGGCGTGTCCTTCGCTAGTTGCCTCCAACCTGTGGCGACAAGCCGGGACCAAGCTTGGACAGAGAGGAACAACCTGTGTGCGGCGCGGACTTCCCCCACGAGTCCAAAACGGACCCTTGCACTCCCGACACCCCAGAGCTTGACCTCAGTCGCCGCGGCTTCGTCGCCGGCGCGGGCATCGCGGGCCTTCTGGCCCTCAGCCCGATGAGCCAAGCCTTCGCAGCCACCGGCAAGCGGCAGATTGCCTTCCGCCATCTCCATACCGGCGAGACCCTGGCGATCGACTACTGGCGCGGCGGCAGCTTCGACCACGGCTCGCTCAAGCAGCTTAACCGCTTCCTGCGCGACTGGCGCACCGATCAGGTGACGCAGATCGACCCCAAGCTGATCGACATGCTCTGGACCCTGCGCCGCAAGGCCGACAGCGACGCGCCCTTCGAGGTCATCTCCGCCTACCGCTCGCCCAAGACCAACGCCAAGCTGGCCAGCCAGAGCAGCGGCGTCGCCCGCCGCAGCTATCACATGCGCGGGATGGCCATCGACGTGCGCCTGCCGGACCGCGAGCTGCGCGGCCTGCCCCACCTCGCTTTGTCGATGAAGGCCGGCGGCGTCGGCTACTACCCGCGCGACGGCTTCCTGCACATCGACACCGGCCGGGTCCGAAGCTGGGGCGGCTAGGCGGGCCCTCGGGCCACACTGCTCTTGATCAACGCAAGGCGGCCACGCGGCCGCGGCATTTGAAGCCTGCGCCGGCTTTGACTAGGTTGAGAGCCTAGCAACGAACAGCCTGCGCAACGGATAGATCATGGAAAAGTTCAGCAAGCTCACCTCGGTGGCCGCGCCCGTGCGGATGGTCAATGTCGATACCGACAAGATTATCCCGGCCCGCTATCTCAAGACCATCAAGCGCACCGGCCTGTCCGAGGGACTGTTCCACGACATGCGCCACGATGCCGAGGGCAACAAGACCGACTTCATCCTCAATCATCCGACCTACAGCGAAGCCCAGATCCTGGTGGTCGGAGACAACTTCGGCTGCGGCTCCAGCCGCGAGCACGCCCCCTGGGCGCTGCTCGATGCGGGCATTCGCTGCCTGATCTCGACCAGCTTCGCCGACATCTTCCACAACAACTGCTTCAAGAACGGCGTCCTGCCCATCCAGGTCTCCCAGGAAGAGCACGACCGGCTGATGGAGCATGCCGAGCGCGGCGCCAACGCGACCCTGACCGTGGATCTGGAGACCCAGACCATCCACGGGCCGGACGACGGGCCGATCGCCTTCGAGGTCGACGCCTGGAAGAAGCACTGCCTGATGAACGGCCTCGATGACATCGGCCACACGCTCAATCACGGCCACAAGATCGACGCCTTCGAAGAGCGCCGCAAGCTCGAGACGCCCTGGCTGTAAGCTCCGCCATGACCGGCGTTAGCGCCGACAAGGACGTCGCCGTCGTCGGGGCCGGAGCCGCCGGTCTGGCCGCCGGGCGGCGGCTGGTCGAGGCCGGGCTCGAGGTTGCCATCCTGGAAGCCCGCGACCGTATCGGCGGCCGCGCCTGGACCGTCGAGGCCCGCCCCGGACTCCCCGTCGATCTCGGCTGCGAGTGGCTGCACTGCGCCGAGCGAAACCCGCTGGTGGCGGTGGCCCGCAATCTCGGCTTCGACGTGGACGAGCACTCCGAGTTCTGGAGCACCCGTACGAGCCGGCTGCGCCTCGGCCAGGCCGCCTACGACGACATCATGGCCGCGCTGGAGGCCTTCTGGGAAAAGGTCGACGCCTGCGGCGAGGAAGACCGCGACGTCGCCTGCTCGGAGTTCTTCGACCCGGAAAGCCCCTGGCACCCCTGGCTCGATAGCGCCATGGGCCGTATCGCCGGGGCAAGCCTCGCCGAGGTCTCGGCCCTCGACCAGGCGCGCATCAAGGAAACGGACCTCAACTGGCGCCTGCCGGCCGGCTACGGCAGCGTCATCGCCCGCTATGGCGCAGGACTGCCGGTGGCCCTCGAAGCGCCGGTCACCGGCATCGACTGGAACGGCCCGGCCGTGGCGCTGGACACGCCGAAGGGGCGCGTGACCGCCCGCGCCGTCGTCCTCGCCCTGCCGGCCAGCCTGATCGCGGCCGAGGCCATCGCCTTCGCCCCGGCGCTGCCGCCGGCTAAGCTCGAGGCAGCGGCCAATCTGCCGCTGGGCAGCGACCTCAAGGTATTTCTCGCCGCCGACGGCAAGCCCTTCGGCGGCCAGTACGACATGCAGTACAGCGGCCGCTTCGACCGCACCGACAGCGGCCACTATCTGATCCACCCCTACGGCCGGCCGATCGTGGAGGCCTACTACGGCGGCCGGAACGCCAAGGACCTGGAGGCCGCCGGGCCGGCCGCCATGCTGGACTTCGCCATGGAGGAGCTGGCCGACGTCTTCGGTGCCGAGTTTCGCGGCGAGCTCTCCCTGATCACCCATTCCTCCTGGATGTCCGACCCCTGGGCCCGCGGCGCCTATTCCTACGCCAAGCCCGGCTGGGCCGACGCGCGCGCCACCTTGGCCGAGCCCTTGGACGACCGCCTGTTCTTCGCCGGCGAAGCGACCTCGATCAGCGATGGCGCCTCCTGCCACGGCGCCTACCAGAGCGGTCTCGACGCCGCCGAGGCGCTGCTGGCGCGCTTCGGCCAAGGCGGCAAGGCCGGCATGCAGAGCTGACGCCTTGCCCCGATGGGCGGCTTCGGCTACCCGAAACGCCGCGAACAGCCGAAAAACAAGAGGGGAAGGCTCCATGGCATCCAACAAGCGGCTCCTGGTTTTGCCGGGCGACGGCATCGGCCCCGAGGTGATGGGCGAGGTGCGCCGTGTGATCGACTGGATGGACCGGCGTCGGGCCGTCTCCTTCGACGTGGAGGAAGATCTCGTCGGCGGAGCCGCCTTCGATGAACACGGCACACCGCTGCACGACAACACAATGGCCCGCGCTCACGAGGTGGACGCCGTGCTGCTCGGCGCGGTCGGCGGACCCAATTGGGACTCCCTGCCCTTCGCCCAGAAACCCGAGCGCGGCCTGCTGCGCCTTCGCAAGGAGATGGGGCTCTTCGCCAACCTGCGCCCCGCGCTCTGCTTCGAAGCGCTGGTCGAGGCCTCCAGCCTCAAGCCCGAGATCGTCAGCGGGCTCGACCTCATGATCGTGCGGGAGCTGACCGGCGGCGTCTATTTCGGCGAGCCGCGCGGCATCGAGGATCTGCCGGACGGCGAGCGCCGCGGCATCAACACCCAGGTCTACACCACCAACGAGATCCGCCGGGTGGCCGCCGTCGCCTTCGAGCTGGCGCGCAAGCGCG
>JANQIA010000462.1 GCA_028282405.1 Rhodovibrionaceae bacterium | reverse complement strand
CGCCGGAAGACTTTGCACCAGCGCAAAAATGGCCATCAGGCACAGCGCAAGGATCGCCATGAAGCGCATGATGTCGGTTTGCAGATCCTGAGCGCCGCCCGCCTCGGCGTCGAGGCTGCGCAAGAGCGGGGATGAGAAGGCCCTGCGGCCCATTGACGATGATGATCGAGGTCAAGGGGTTGTTGTTGGTCGGCTCGGTCACGCCCTCGGAACTGAGTCCGCGGATCGCGACGCCGGCATTGCCGCGGTTGCCTTCGAACCAGCGGACGTTGCCCAGTCGGTTGAAGGCATCCCGCAGGTCGTCCACGCCGTAGGTTTCAATGTCCTCACCGGTGACAACGCCGACGCTCGCGGGGGTGTCGATGAACTCTCGGGCAATCTTTCCGCCCTCAATGACGATCGGGGACAGCCGCGTCGGCCCGTCGTCGAGGTTTCGCGCCGAGAGCTCCAGTGTCACGGAATCGGCTGAGGTGAAGCGGGCTTCCAAGCCGCTGCCGGCCAACAGCATTCGGAGCGCTTCGCTGGCCGTGAAGGTACCGACCAGCGGCGCTGTGGTGAAGTTGAAGGCGGCGGTTTCCGTATAGAGAACCTGCAGCCCGGTCAGGCTCGAGAACTCTACGAGAGCCTGTGGGAGCGGCTGTGCTTCGATGTCGAAGGTATAGCTCGTCTCGGCTTGTGCGATGACGAACCCTGGCGCAGTGCTTTCGCTGCCGTCTGCGGTGCTTGGCGCTGCCTGAAAAATCAATAGCGCGGAGAGGCTTGCCAAGAGCCGCCCTCCGCCGGTTCGGATCTTGCCGCCAGTCTCCCTCATCACCCGGTCCTGCCCCCGTAGCCTCTGGTCCCTGCGGTCTGGTTCAGCCGCTTGGAGGTTAAGACGGGGTCGGCCGGGCAAATCCCCCGGTCTTCAGGGAGATTCTGTTGTCGGGATTAGCGCAGCAGCACGAAGTAGTTCGTCAGGCGGTCAACGCGAACCGGGAGGGTGTTGGCGATGACGGTCAGAGCCGCATTGGGATCGTCCGTTCTGAACACGCCGCTGACCTTAAGGCGCTCGAGATCGCTGTTCATCACCAGGATGTGCCCGTCGCGATAGCGGTTCAGCTCGGCCACCACATCGCCAAGAGACGTATTGTAGAAGACCAACTGGCCCCTCAGCCACGCGGTCAGCGCGGTCTCGTCGAACGCAGTCACCTCCGAAACGCCAACGGGCAGGAGGCTTGCCTGTTGGCCCGGCGCGATCTCCAACTCCGTGGTCGTCGCGTCGGCTGGGCGCAGCGTAAGCCTGCCTTCAAGGAGACTGACGGTGACACGGTCTTCTTGAAGACGGAGATTGAAGCTGGTGCCTGTGACCCGGACGCTGCCCAAAGGGGTCTCGACGAGGAAGGGCCAGTCGGGCTCTGCTGCAACCTCGAACCAGGCTTCACCACGCAACAGACGGACCCGACGGCTGTCGCCATCCACATCGAACGCCACGGCGCTGTCGCTGTTGAGTGTGACCTTGCTGCCGTCCTCCAACGTGAGGGGCAGGCGCTCGCCCACCGCCGTCATGTGATCGCTGTGGAGCCGGTCGATGGCTTCGTCGTGATAGAGAACGCCCGCAACGGCCAAGAAGAGACAGCAACAGGCGGCTAGGGCGCCTCTTGGGAAGAACGGTGACCAGAGGTGCTGTCGCGTCGTTCGCCGGCTTCCGGCAGTTGCCCCTGTCTTCGTCTCCAACTCCGACAGCACCTCGGCGACCGGCTCCTCGAGCTTCGCCCAGAGTTGCTGCGTCTCCTCAAACGCGCGCGCGTGCCGCGGGTCTGCAGCCAGCCAACGTTCGAAGTCCCTCTGGCGCGCTGCGGCCAATGCCGGATCCGACTGGGCATCCAGCAGGCGCGCATGCCAGATCGCCGCTTCTTCGAGAAGCGCGTCCGGCAGGTCTGGAACGTCCTGGGTTGGGCTGTCCGGCGCCATAACCTTCACTGTTGGCAATAGGCTCTAGAGCTGCTGAGCGCCCGTCGACCCATGGTAATAATCGCATGGGAAATCGCTCAACCCTATGACGCGGTCAAGCGGAACAATCCCCCACTTGATCAGTGAGGAACTTCACCCTTCGACCAGTCTTGAGACTTAGACGTTGCGTCCTTCTCGGCCAAGCTTTCGCCGACAATCGACCATGGCTCGCGCGATGTGTTTTTCGACCGTCTTCTCGGATATTCCTAGTTGGCTCGCGATTTGTCGCATCGTCAGCCCCCGCCCGCGATAAAGCAGAAACACCAGGCGGCATCGTTCGGGCAGGTCCCGGACCGCCTCGTTCAGGATGGCCAGCTCTTGTCTGGCGGCAACCACCCTGTCCGGTGCAGGGTCGGGCGAGGTGACCTGGTTGGTCCAATCGGGATCCGAAGCTGTACCGACCTGCGATCGTTGCCGCCGGACATGGTCGACCGCCAGGTTCCCGGCCATCCGGTAGAGGTATGCCCTTGGGTTGTCAGGCATCGCGGCGCTGGTTGTCGAAGCGCGTACCCAAGTTTCCTGGGTGACGTCGTCGGCCAGGCTTGCCGAACCAGTGCGCTGCCAGACGAAGTGGCGTAGCTCTTCGTAGTAGGCTTCGACGGCGTGCGCCAAGGATTGAAAAGTCGGCCGGGTCATCTGGAATGCTGCGTTCGTCAGCCCAAAGAAGAAATCACAGATCTTTGCCCCGACCCCGGACCATGGAACATCGTCCGGATCGACCGCGTATGCATACTACATAAGATGCGAATAATTCTCAATAGCATGTGAATCCTGCAGCTTCGCGCCCTGCAGCAGCAATCAGCTGGGGATTAATCGAGAATGCGTCGCATTTGCATTGCCTTCGTAGAACTCTTCTGCATAGTAGGGCCGAACACCGCAGACGACCGGAAAGTCGTAGGGGCTCGTTGACCGAGCGAACTACGAAAGCGGCCTTCCGAAAGGGGGCAGGGTGACGTTCAAGAACGGCGCGTTTTCGCCCGACGAGTTTTCCAGCATCGCCGAGTCTTTCGGCTACCGCTATAAGGACTTGGCTTTCACCTCCTCTATCGGGGGCAAAGAAACGCCGCAGTTCGAGGGCCTTCTTGGGCTCCAGTCCTTGCCCTGCGGTATCAGCCTTTGCGCCAGCGATCTGACGAGCCGTTTCGACAGCGAACACCGTGGCGCGGTCGGCAGGTCTCTAACGATTGTCGTGTTGATGGACGGTGATCAGGCCGATTGTGTGCTCGGAGATGACAAACAGCTCTTCTTCGGCCCGCCGTCCGCCTCCGTCGTGTCGGTCGCCGATGGCGCTCTACTGACCGGGCGGTATAAGGCCGGTCAGCGATCGCGATGCTTGCTGGTGCGCGCGCGGCCGGATGATATGTCCGACGACGCGGTCGCCGAACAGCTCGAGTCACGGCTTGGCGGGACAGCAGTCAAGCCTATGGCGATGTCCCACCGCGCGATGCGGCTGGCGGAAGAATTGGTATCGCCTGTTTCGCAAGGTCCCGTCGGCAGGCTCCTGGCTGAAAGCTGTGCGCTCGAGTTTCTTGCCCGCGCCTTGCAGACGGACATAGGCGCGGAGGATTCATCGGCGGCCCGCTTGTCGCGGCGCGACTACGTAAAGATTCTCCGCGTGCGCGACATGCTGATGTCCGAGCCCGGGAGAGACTTCACCCTTGGAGAGATTGCCGGGGAAGCCGGCATGAGCGTGACCGTGCTCAAGGCCAAGTTTTCGGTGGCGTTCGGGCAACCGGTCTTTGCCTTTTTGCGCGACGTCAGAATGCAACGTGCCAAAGACGGTCTTGAGAACCGAGGATGGACCGTCTCTCAGGCCGCCTACTTCGTCGGCTACCGCCATCCAACCAACTTCTCGACAGCGTTTCGCCGCAAGTTCGGGTTCGCCCCCAAGGACTTGCGGCAAGGCTGACGGCCTTTCGCATAGGAAAAGCGGCCTTCGGCATACGCCTGATGGATAGCCTCCCCGCACCGCCGTCCGCTATGGATGTTCCTCAAGTGCTACTGAAAATCAGTTGCAATAAAGAAGGTCGTTGGTGCCTGCCTGGCAGCCACCGGCGACCACTAGAGCTTGCTGGGGTGGAGAAGTTGCCTCGAAGCAGGCCATCGCTTGGGGGCACTTTGGATGATGCAGACTCAAACCTATCGGCAGGCAGCGAGTCAGATCTGCTGTCGTGTTGTCATAGGGCTCATGCCCGCTTTCGGCATCTGTTTGGCGGGTGCGGCGGCCTACGGGCAAGACGCATCGGGTGAACGTGAGGAGATCGACGCCGTGCTCCTCGACCCGGTGATCGTCAATGCGCGAAAAATCGAAGAGGAGATCCAGCGCATTCCCTTCGGCATCACCGTGTTTGGTCCGCAGAGTATCGAACGGGAGGATATTGGCGAGGTTAGGGATTTCGCGCGCAACGTGCCTGGTCTGAATTTCGTCGACACAGGCTTGCGCGGCAGCAACATCCCGAACATTCGCGGCGTGGGGTCCTTCTTTCCGCAGTCTCCCGACGATGCATCGGTGCCTGTGTTTATCGACGGCATCCCCTTGCCGGTCCGTGCGCAGGATCGCGAACTCTTCGACGTCCAGCAGATCGAAGTCCTGCGCGGCCCGCAGAACTCGCTGTACGGGCGCAATGCCCAGGCGGGCGCCATCAACCTGACGACGGCGAACCCGACCTTCGAGCCCTTTTTCGAGATCGGCGGTGAGGTCGGCAATCTCAGTCACCGGCGAGTCAGCGCAATTGCCAGTGGCCCGCTGACCGACAATCTAGCCGGGCGCGTCGGCGCTCAATACTTCACGCGTGACGGCGACATTGCGGACATCAACCTGAATGACGACGTGCGGGATCAGGACATCGTCAATGCGACCGGCAAGTTGCTATGGCTTCCCGCCGACGATACGGACGTCACCTTGGCGGTTCGCTACGGCAACTATGAAGAGCAGCCGACGCAAGGCGCATGGTTCGAAGACCCGGACTTTCCGCGCCTCTTTCTCGACCGGACAGCAGATTTGGATAACGAAACGCTCGGCAGTGGCTTGACCGTTCGGCACGACTTTGACGAGTTGACACTGACCTCTGTCACTGGCGTTCAGTACTACACGGCCGAGTACAAGACCGATGACACGGATGGCCTCGCCTTCGGTGCTTTTCTCAATGTGCCGCCAGCTCTCTTCAATGATCCAAACGTCGACTTTCGAACGATCAGAGACAAGGACCTGCAGCTGTCGCAGGAGCTGCGCCTGGACGGCACGCTCGAGAACGGAACGCGCTGGTTGGCGGGTATCAACGTCTTCCGTGCCGACTTCGACTTCGACATGGTTTTCAACAGCGCCAACATTCCTCTGAACGGCGACTTTGCCAACAGCTTCACGACGACAAGCTACGCGGGCTTCGGCGAAGCCACCGTGCCGTTGACGGACCGGCTGAGGCTAACCGGAGGCCTCAGATACACCTACGAAGAGAAGAACTTCGACGGGAGGTTCAAGGACCTCTCCGGCGCTGGGCCGGTTGCCAGCCAAACCGAAGCGGGAAGCAGAAGCTTCAACTTGGTGACGGGTCGAGCGGCTCTCACATACGATGTTCTGCCACGGCTGACGGGCTTTGCTTCCGTCGCAAGGGGAGCCAAGTCAGGCGGGTTTCAGCTGCTCGACACGGATGTCGCCCGAGGCGTTCCCCAAAGCCGTTTTGATACGGCGATTACCTGGTCCTACGAGGCGGGCCTTCGCGGAACCCTCTTCGATGGCATTTGGGATGTCAGCGCCTCCGCCTTCTTCAACGATACCGATGACGAGCACGTTCAGGTATTCGACTTCACGACGCTGGAGTCCGTCATTGAGAACGTCGACACGGAAACCTACGGTCTCGAACTCGAGTCAGCAGTCAGGCCGATTACGGGCTTGACGCTGTCCGGCGGTTTGGCGCTGCTCGAAACGAAAATCACCAAATCCGACGATCCCACCGTCGAGTCAGGCAACGAGGTTCCCTTTGCGCCCTCTGTCGCCTTCAACCTCGCCGGCCAGTACGAGTACCCCGTGGAGCTGATGGGCTGGAAGGGGGCTGTGTTCGGCCGGGTGGAGTACCAGTACGTCGGCTCCCGGACCGTAGACCCGCAGAACAGCTTCGATCTCGATCCCTTCGATCTGGTCAATCTGAGGGCCGGTTGGGATACCGAAATCTTCTCTGTCTACGCCTTTGTCAACAACCTCTTCGACAACACCTACGCGGAAACGGCCTTCCTCTTCGGGGAGTCGCCTGTCACTGGAAACAGGGTCTCCTTCGGTATTCCCGGCCGGCCGAGGACTTATGGCTTCGGGGCCAGGGTCCGCTTCTAAGCGCCATGACGTTCGCTGCCGCACTCGAAACCTTGCTTGAACGGCCGCCTTTGAACAGGTGCCGGACAGAGGCGGCGCCTCTATGAACGACGCGGATGTCAGAGCGCGAAAGACCTCTCCCATTGCCCGGCTGATCGCCCCGGTTGGACGCGTCCTGATGATTGCCTGTATCTTGCAAGCGCTTGGCGCTGCGGTCGGCGTTGCTCCTTTCATCGCCGTCGCTGAGCTTGGCCGCTTGCTGCTGGCTGAGGCACCCATCGATGAGCAGCGGGCTTGGCTGATCGCAGGGCTTGGCGCTGCTGCGCTCCTGCTGCGCTTCGTCCTCCTGATGGCGGCCAGCGGGCTAACCCATCTTGCCGACGTCGATCTTCAGCTCGATCTGCGCCGGCGCTTGGCCGAGCGGCTTGGTCGCGTCCCCCTCGGCTGGTTCACCGAACACAGTGCGGGCAGCGTCAAGAAGGCACTTCAGGACGACGTCACGGCTCTGCACCATCTCGTGGGCCACGCCTACACCAACATGGTTGCCGCCATTGTCACGCCGGTCGTGGCCTTGGGCTATCTGATCTGGGTCGATTGGCGGCTCGCCCTCGTGGCGGCCGGTCCGGTGGTGCTTGGCATCGCGCTCTATGCACTGCAGTACCGGGGCTACGGCGAGAAGATGGCGGCCTACAACGAGGCTCTGGGCGGCGTGAATGCTGCGTCGGTCGAGTTCGTCCAGGGCATCGCGGTGGTGAAGACCTTCGGTCAGGCCAGAAAGGCCTATGGTCGCTTCGTCGAGCGTACACGCGCTTTCATCAGCTACTTCTGGGATTGGGTGCGCGGTCTGCTTGGGTTGTCTGCCGCCACCGATATCGCGCTGTCGCCGCTGTTCTGTTTGACGTTCGTGTTGGCGGCGGGGCTTCTCCTGGTGACAGCCGGTGCGACGGCGCCGGTCGATCTTTTGCCCGCTGCGATATTGGCGCCCGGTCTCGCCGCGCCCTTTCTGGCTCTGGCCTTTGCACAGAACGACATGATGCTGGCAAAGCAGGCGGCGGTGCGCATTGCGGACCTGCTCGACACGCCGGCTCTTTCCGAGCCGACCAAAACTAGGAGCCCTCAGGGTTTCCGCGTCGCCTTCGATCGCGTCAGCTTTTCCTATGATCGAGAAGTACAGGCGCTGAAGGACATCGATCTGCTGTTGTCACCCGGCACCGTGACGGCTCTGGTCGGTCCCTCTGGCTCTGGCAAGAGCACGCTCGCACGGCTGTTGCCGCGCTTCTGGGACCCCACGGCGGGCTCCATCACTATCGGCGGCGTGCCGCTGACCGACATGGCGCCGGACAGCCTCTATCGCAGCGTCAGCTTTGTGTTTCAGGACGTTCAGCTTTTGCACGCCACGATCCGGGAGAACATCTCGCTGGCGCGTCCCGATGCGCCGTTCGAGGAGATCGAGCAGGCGGCCCGCGCCGCACAGATCCATCAGCGCATCCTGGAATTGCCGCGCGGCTATGACTCTATCGCCGGGGAAGATGCACGTCTGTCGGGCGGCGAGGCGCAACGTGTTTCGATCGCCCGGGCGATTCTGGCGGATGCGCCCATCCTCGTGCTCGACGAGGCGACGGCTTTTGCCGACCCGGAGTCCGAGGCGGCGATTCAGGAGGCCTTGTCCAGGCTCGCCGCCGGGCGAACTCTGCTGGTCATCGCCCATCGTCTGCATACGATCACCGGCGTGGACCAAATCTGCGTGCTCGATCGAGGCCGCATTGTAGAGCGCGGTCGACATGCTGAACTGCTCGAGAAGGGCGGTCTCTATGCACGCTTGTGGGACGCAAGCGAAGTGGCGCTCGGCCCACTTTCAAGGGTTTCGGCATGATCGGCAGCTTGCTCGCCGCCGCCGGGCCCGATGCCGCAGGTACGCTGCGTCGAAACCTGGTTGGGCTAGTCACCGAAGCTGTGCTCATGGGCGTGGGTTTTGCGCTGCTCGTGCCGCTGCTCCGGGCGGTGCTGAGCGCCGACATGCCTGCGGCTTGGAACTGGCTTGCGGCCATGGCCGTCGTGCTCGCGGTCTATGCCCTGGTGCGCTACCGAACGCAGCTTGCCGGATACCGCGCGGCAATCGGGTTGGGCGAAAGGTTGTTTGGTCAGCTTGGCGATCGCATCGCCCGGCTTCCTCTGGGGTGGTTCGAGGCCGAACGTGTCGGCCACATCAGTCGTCTGACCAGCCAGGGTATCATCGACGTTATGGGCGTCCCGGCCCATCTGCTGCGCCCGATCGTCACCGCCTTCGTCACGCCGGCGACCGTCATCGCCGTGATGTTCTTCTTCGATTGGCGTCTGGCGCTCGCTGCCCTGATCACCGCGCCCATCGTTGCCGTCGTCTACCGCTGGTCTGGCGATCTCGTGCAAAGGACGGACCTCCGAACCGATGCGGCGGCCGTTGAAGCGGCCGGTCGCATCGTCGAGTTCGCCCAGGCTCAGGCCGTGCTCCGCGCCTTCGGTCGATCGGTGCAAGGGCACCGAGAGCTCGACACGGCACTGCGCGAGCAACGCGATGCGGCGCGGGCCCAGATCTTCACTGCGGCGTCGGGCATTGCGGCCTTCATGCTCGTCATCCAGCTCGCCTTCACGATCATCCTGCTGTTCGGGACCAGCCTGGCCCTGGGTGGCGACATCGACGTGGCGGAGCTGCTTGCGCTGCTGGTGCTCGCGGTGCGCTATGTCGAGCCGCTTGCCGCAGCGGCCGACCTGGGTGGTGCACTTCGCATCAGCCGTAACAGTCTGGCGCGCATGGACGAGCTTCTCGCCACGGAGCCCTTGCCCGAAGCAACGGCATCCGCCCACCCCGCGGGCGCGGAAATCGTCTTTGACGACGTCCACTTTGCCTATGATGACCGACCGGTGCTGGAGGGCGTCAGTTTTGCGGTATCCGAAGGGAGCATGACGGCAATCGTTGGGCCGTCCGGTTCAGGCAAGACAACCCTGCTGCGCCTGATCGCCCGTTTTTGGGACGTGGATGCAGGCGCAATCCGCATCGGCGGCACCGATGTGCGCGCGCTTCCGACGGAGGACTTGATGGCTCGGTTGTCTGTGGTCTTTCAGGACGTCTACCTCTTCGAGGGAACGATCGAAGAGAACATTCGGCTTGGCCGGCCCGAAGCCTCCGACGAGGAGGTGCAGGAGGCCGCACGGCTTGCCCTTGTCGATGAGATCGCGGAGCGGCTGCCACGAGGACTTGCGAGCCGCGTTGGCGAAGGTGGCGCCGCTCTGTCCGGCGGTGAGCGTCAGCGCGTCTCGATCGCCCGCGCCATCTTGAAAGATGCGCCGATCGTTCTGCTGGACGAAGCGACCGCCGCGTTGGACCCGCTGAACGAAGCCGCTGTTCAGCAGGCTTTGCGCGCGCTGACCAAGGAAAAGACGCTGCTGGTCGTTGCCCATCGCCTGCAGACCGTGCGCGCCGCAGATCAGATCATCGTTCTGGACCAGGGGCGCATCGCTGAGCGTGGCACGCACGACGAGTTGCTCGCCGCCAGCGGCCGCTACGCAGCTTTCTGGAACGAGCGCGTCCGCGCAGCCGGGTGGCGGCTCCATGGGGCCCCGGCTGGTGATGGGACGTCGATGCAGGCAGGTGGTTGAACGAAGCCATGGGAACAACCGTGTCGCCAAGCTCACCCCCGACGTCGGCGATTGCGCTGTCCGGTGTGCCCGAAACGATGCTCTGGCCCCTGTGGAACCGGGCAATGGAACACCGCCGCGAGGACCGCTTGATCGATGACCCTCTGGCGGCGGAATTGGTTGCCCGTATCGACTACGACTTTGCCAAGCGGTTCGGCAAAGCCAGCGTCTTCCATCCTATCAGAGCGCGTATCTGCGACGATCTCATTCGCCGATACTTGGAGCAATCCGATCGGCCGGTTGTCGTGGCGCTGGGCGACGGCCTGGAGACTCAGATCTGGCGCGTTGGCCATGACAAAGCCACCTGGATCAGCGTCGACCTACCCGAGGCGATAGAGGTCCGACAACGCCTGCTGCCTGCGCACCCGCGTTTGGCGGTCGTCGCCTGTTCGGCCCTCGACCCGGCGTGGATGGACGCGGTCCCGAACGGGGTCTCGCCCTTCATCACCGCAGCCGGCTTGCTCATGTACTTCGAAGAGGCCGACGTACACCGCTTGCTCACGCGGATTGCCGAGCGCTTCCCCTGTGCCGAGGTGTTTTTCGATACGATCACACCGTACATCTCGAGCAAGACCCGGACAGGATTGAAGGTCACGCCGCATTACACGGCACCGCCGATGCCCTGGGGCATCACGCTCGACGATCTGCCGGGCTTTCTTCGCGCGATACCTCGATTAGAGCCGGTCTCCGTTCAAAGCTATGCGGATCCCTTTCCGAAGCGCACCCGGCTTTACCGCCTGCTCTCCGTTATACCAGCGATACGCCGCCGCTATGCCGGAGGGCTTGTGCACTGCCAAATTCAGTCGACGCCCGCCTAGTTCTGCTCAGCCAAGCGCACTCGCATACGGCCAGAGATCTGTCTCTCCTCTCCACCGCCGTTTTTCCTGGAAACCGCGTCTCGACGTTTTGACGTCATCAGCGCGGTGTAAGACGACGGTGGGTTGGCCGTATGGGTCAGAGTAGAACGTTGAAGTCCCTAAGCGTTCGACGGCTGTGGCCGGCCCCAAACTCCTCGTCGATGACACGGTAGAGGAGTAGAGCGTGCTCCTCCGCTTTGCTCTCCACACGGATGAGCGGTCCAGCCGCAGCCAGCGCGAAGACCCGGTCGCCGTCAACGACGGGCAGGGCAGCGGCGCCGACATCGGGAGAGTAGGTCCAGCCTGAGCGGAACCAGCCCCTCTTCCGGCTCTCGTCGATCCGAGCCAGGACTTCGTCGATGCTCATCGGTGTGTTCATGCCGAACTGCTCGAACGTCATCTTGCGCAGGAGCACGCCAAGGTCCTGAGGGGATAGCTGTGAGAGCAGTGCCTGGCCCGACGCCGTCGCGTGGAGTGGGACGCGGATTCCGGGCTTGGCCGCATAGCGCACGACGGCCTTCGATTCGACGACATCGAGATACACCGCGTAGAGGCCGCTCGGAGCCGAGACCAGGGCCGTTTCGCCGGTTTCCTCCGCCACGCGGTGCATCGCGCGCGCCAGCGGCGACGGCAGCGGCTCACCTTCCGCGATGACGAGAGCCATCTGCAAAAAACGAGGCGTTGGGTAGAATCCGCCCCGCGCATGCGGCTCGTAGAGATATCCGCGTTCGAGCAGCGTCGACAGAATATTGAAGGCACTGGAGCGCGGCCAACCCATGCGTTGAACGACATCGGCCAGCGTCGCCGGCTGTTGCCGCTCGGCGAAAAACTCCAACAAAGCCAATGTGTTCTCGACCTGTTTGACCGGCACGAGGCTGCTCCTGCTTGCGTTTCATGTTGCCCTGTCGGCTCGCAGACTGTCCAGCATCCGCCCTCTCCGAAACGTCCCGACCGGCACAATCAGACTCTCGATGACCATTGACATTGTGATCGGCGCCTGCTCACTATTCATATATAAGAAGTATTTATTCATATATAAGAACAAATGGGAGGAAGATGGGCCCGCTCAGCGGATTGCGCGTCCTGGATCTGACGACGGTTCTCATGGGGCCGTATGCCGGCCAGATTCTCGGGGATTTCGGCGCCGACGTAATCAAGATCGAACCGCCGCAGGGAGACATCATCCGTCAGGTCGGCCCGGCGAGGCGCGAGCGGATGGGCGCGCTCTATCTCAATTCGAACCGCTCGAAGCGGACTATCTCGCTCGATCTGAAGAAGTCCGAAGCCCGAGAGGCTCTGCTGCGGCTTGCCGAAACGGCCGACGTGCTGGTGACGAACATTCGCCCCAAAGCCATGGCGAAGCTCGGGCTTTCGTACGACGACGTGGCTGCAGCGAGTCCGAAGATCATCTATGCGGCGCTCGTCGGATATGGCCAGAACGGTCCCTACGCTGACCGCCCCGCCTATGACGATCTCATTCAGGGCGGAGCTTGCATCCCCTACAGCTTTACCCGTGCAGGCGCTCCTGCCTCCTACGTACCCGCAGCGATCTCCGATCGAGTCGTTGGCCTGGCGGGTGTGAACGCGATCCTCGCCGCCCTGTTCGAAAGCAGCCGTTCGGGAAAGGGGCAGAAGATCGAAGTGCCGATGTTCGAAACGATGGTCTCCGTGATCATGGCCGATCACATGGGCGGGCTAACCTTCGAACCGCCGATGGACAAGGGCGGCTATCCCCGCCAGCTCTCGCCGGACCGCCGCCCCTATCGGACCAAGGACGGCTATGTCTGCGCGCTGATCTACAACGACTGCCATTGGGAGCGGTTCACCGCCGCGATCGGGTGCGCCGCCACGTTGGCGACGGATGCGCGGTTCGCCACCTTTAGCGGCCGCATGGCCCATATCGACGAGGTCTATGCGGAGCTCGCCAAGACCATGCTGACCCGCACGACCGCGGAATGGCTCGCGCTGTTCGACGAAGCCGACATTCCGGTCATGCCGATGCACAGCTTCGAGTCCGTCATGGAAGACCCGCACCTCGTCGCCACCGGGTTCTTCCAAACGATGGAACATTCGAGCGAAGGCACCGTCCGTTCGATGGCAGTGCCGACAGCCTTTTCGCGCACCCCGGCCAGTGTCGAGCAACTGGCGCCTCGGCTGGGCGAGCACGGCCCCGGCATTCTCGCCGAGACCGGCTTTTCCGCCGACGAAATCGCCGATCTGACCGCGAGCGGTGCGCTCTTCGTAGAGACGGGAGACTGAGGGCGCCATGCGGACCGAAGCGATGATGGCCGACGGACCAAACGACCCTGCCGCGCACAAGGCCATTGCTGCGCCGAATGCCGCCACCTGAGGAGGACGAGATGGGAGCAACAACCGTAACCTTCGCAACGCGCTCCGGCTCGCAAGCCCATGACGGTCCCGTCGCCGACTACCCCGCGCTCTACATCGGCGGCGAGTGGGTCGCCCCGGCGGATGGTGGCACGATGCAGAGCATCGACCCGGCAACCGGCCGCATCTGGGCCCGCGTCGCCTTCGGCGGCAAGGGCGACGTCGACCGCGCCGTCGCTGCGGCTCGCGCGGCCTTCGACGGTGAGTGGGGAAGGATGCCTCCTCACGAACGTGCGGCTCTGATGCGCCGCTTCGCCGATCTCTATCGGCAGAACGTCGAACGCCTCGCGCAGCTCGAAACCCGCGATTCCGGCCGCGCCCTTCGTGAGTCGCGTGCCGACGTCGGCATGCACCACAACTACTACCACTGGTTCGCTTCGCTGGCCGACAAGCACCACGGCCGCACCATTCCGATGGATGACAGCGTGCACGCCTTCACCTCGCGCCTGCCAATCGGCGTGGTCGGCGCGATCTGCCCGTGGAACGTGCCGCTCATGTCGGCTTGCTGGAAGCTTGGCCCGGCGCTCGCCGCCGGCTGCACCGTCGTACTCAAGCCGGCAGAGCAGACCCCGGTCACCGCGCTGGAACTGGGCGCATTGATCGAGGAGGCAGGCTTTCCGGCCGGTGTCGTCAACGTGGTGCCCGGTTACGGTGCCGATGGTGCAGGGGAGGCGCTGGCCGCCCATATCGACGTCAACAAAATCTCCTTCACCGGCGAGGCTGACACCGCGCGCGCGATCCTCAAGACGGGTGCCGACAGCCTGAAGCGATACACCTTCGAGCTGGGCGGCAAGTCTCCACACATCCTGTTTGCCGATGCCGATGTCGAACAGGCGCTGAACGCCGCCACCAATTCGGCTTGGACTCTTTGCGGTCAGAGCTGTGCGCTCGGCTCGCGGGTGTTGGTGGAGCGGCCGATCTACGATCGGGTGGTCGAGGCCTTTGCGGCCCGGGCCGCAAAGGTGCGCGTCGGCATGCCGCTCGACGAGGCGACCCATATGGGGCCGCAGTCCAGCGCCGAGCAGCTCGAAAAGACGCTGCGCTATGTCGGCTTCGGCCGCGACGACGGCGCCGAGTTGCTGGCCGGCGGCAAGCGGATCGAACGCGAGGGCCTGGCCGGCGGCTACTTCGTCGAGCCGACCGTCTTCGCAAACGCCACCAACGACATGCGCATCGCGCGCGAGGAGATATTCGGCCCGGTCGCCGCGCTGATTCCCTTCGATGACGAAGAGGAAGCCATCGCCCTGGCAAACGATACCGCCTACGGCCTGACGGCCGGGCTATGGACCCAGAATGTCGGTCGCGCTCACCGGGTGTCGGCCGAGATCCAGGCCGGGATCGTCTGGGTGAACACCTACCGCTATCTGCGTTGGACCACACCCTACGGCGGGTTCAAGGCCAGCGGTTGGGGACGGGAGAACGGGCTCGAGGCGCTGGACAGCTATCTCGACACCCGAACCACGGTGGTCAGCACCGCGGGCACCTTCCCTGACGCCTATGCAAGCTGACGCCGACAGCACGGGGAGAGAAGACATGCGGCTGAAAAACAAACTGGCAGTCATAACCGCGGGCGCCTCGGGTATGGGACGGGCGGGCGTGGAGCTGTTTCTGCGCGAAGGCGCCAAGGTCTGTGCCGTGGACATCGACCAAGAGGCCCTGGCGACGCTGCAGGCCGAGGTCGAGCCCGAAGGTAAGAGCCTGTTCACAGTGCAGGCCGATCTGAGCACGCCCGAGGGCGCTCGCCAGTCAATCCATCAGGCGGCCGAGAAGCTCGGCGGTATCGACGTGCTCTGGGCCCATGCGGGCTCGCCGGGGCCCGGCGGCATCGAGCGGCTCGATATCGCGGAATACCAGAAGGCGCTGGCGCTCAACATCCAGTCGGCCACCTTGGGGGCGGGCGAGGTCATCGGCTACATGCGCGAGCGCGGCGGCGGTTCTTTGATCTTCACCGCTTCGGTGTCGGGCATGGTCGGCTCGATGTGGTCGCCGGTGTATTCGAGTTGCAAGTTCGCCGTCGTCGGGCTGACCAAGTCGCTGGCCCAAACCTTCGCGCCCGACAATGTGCGCGTGAACGTCATCTGCCCCGGCCTTGCCGATACGCCGATGAAGCTGGGTTTCACCGGCCGCGATGGCGATCTCGAGAAGGCGGCGGCCGCCGAGGCAAAAATGATGGCGATGATTCCGCTGGGTCGTCTCGTCCAGCCGATGGAAGCCGCCTACGCCGTGCTTTGGCTCGCTTCCGACGAGTCCGCCTTTGTCACCGGCATCGAACTGCCGGTCGACGGCGGCTTCACCAGCAAGTGATGCGACCCCCAAACGGTGCCCGCAGGCGTGGTCGCCTTTGGCGCTCAACCAGGGTCGCAGCGAACCAACCATAGGGAGGAAACCAATGACGATCATGAAGAAGGTAACCTTGACCGCGGCCGCCGTCGCGCTCACGGCGGGCGTCGGCCACGGCGAGATGTCGGCATGGGCCTCGGAGCAGGGCGCTCACCAGTTGAGGATTGTCCATGCCTATCCCGAGCACACGCAGCATGGCCGCAACATGACCTTCTTGAAGGAGAAGGTCGAGGAGTACACCGACGGGCGCGTGGAGGTGACGATCTATCCCAATGCGCAGCTCGGCCCGATCACCCAGGAGGTGTCGATGGTTCTGGCCGGGACCGTTGAAGGCTCCTACATCCTCGGCGGCATCCTTGAAAGCGTCGAGCCCGCGGAGGCGATCTGGAACATTCCGTTTCTCATGAAGGTCGCGCCCGGGCAGGGCGAACATATGCGGCGTGTCATGTATGACGAGACCGTGCAGGAGATCCTTGCCCGGCGCCTCGCCGCAAAGGGACTGAAGCGGCTCGGACACGTGCCAACGCTGACCGGTTTCATGCTGGTCGGCAACAATGTCCGCCCGATTGAAACGCCGGAGGACCTCGATGGTCTGCGCATCCGGCATCCCGGCGGCCTGATGGGCGAGCTCTACATCAAGGAGCTGGGTGGGTCGCCCATGACCGTGGCCGGCGCCGAAGTGCCCGTCGCTCTGCAACAGGGCGTCGTCGATGGGCTGGTGACGACCCCGGTGCACTACCACGATGCACGCTGGCACACGAAATACATGACGCTGCCCTTCTATGCGAGCTACGGGCTGCCGCTCTTCGTGAACCTGAGCTGGTGGGAAGGATTGCCGGCCGACATTCAGGACATCATCGAGAACAAGGTCATGCCGGAGACCCAGGAGCATGCCTACAACGCCGTGATCGAATTGGAGAACAGCTACATCGAAGAGATGCAGCAGCCGCCCTACAACGTGACGATCAACTGGGTGAGCCCCAGCGAGATGGAGCGGTTCACGGCGCAGGTGCGCGACAAGGCAATCGCACGCTTCGTCGAGGTGGTCGGCCCCGACGGGCAAGAGCTGGTGGACCAAGTGTTGCGCCTCGGCGAGGACATTTCCATCCAGCGCTGAGGCCGGCTGGAGAAACAACTCGCGGACGGGCGTCGATCCGAACGACCTCTTGGGCTGGTCCAGAGTCCTAGAAGATCTGCCTGGGACCGGCTCGAAACGAGCGGTGCCCGTCCGGTCGAGCCTCCTCGGCAGGAGTGAGCGTCATGCTGCAGCGTGCGATCGCCACACTTGAAGGCATCCTCTATTTTCTGGCCGGTGCCAGCCTGCTGGGGAGCATCGGCTTGGCCTTCGCGGCGGTCATCTTGCGCTACCTATTCAGCTACTCTCTGGAGTGGGTGGAGGAAGGGGCTCGCTATCTGGCCTTGCTCACCGCCTTGCTCATTGCCGGTCCGGTCTTGCGCAATCGGGGGCACGTCGCTCTCGACCTCTTGAGCGCGAGGCTGTCCGGTACCGGCATGCAGATACACCGCTTGGCGGTGAACGTAATCGCGTTCGTCGTCAGCGCAGCCGTGTTCGTCTGGGGCACGCGCCTCGCCTTTCAGACTTTTGAGATCGGCTTGCTTACCGGCTCGCTACAGTTCCCCCAATGGTTGCCATACAGCATCCTGCCGCTTGGCATGGTCATCCTGATGCTGTTCAGCCTGTCGGAGATCGTGGCAGCCGTCCAAGCGATGCGCTCCGGGCCTACGGCGGGCTCCGACGCGACCGGGCCGCCCGAGGGGCACGGCCCGACAGCCGGCCAGCGGTAGCGCGGCCTGCGCAGCGCGGACGGGAGAACGAATCATGCTCTGGGTCGGTATCGGTATTCTGATCGTGCTGGTGCTGGCGGCTCTGCCGATATGGATCGCCCTGACCGTCAGCGCGATCTTCCTCATGCACGTCTTCATGGGCATGCCGGCAATGAGCGTCCCCATGACGATGTTCGGGAGCATCGACAGCTTCGTTCTGCTGGCGGTTCCCTTTTTTCTGCTTGCGGGCAACGTGATGGCCTACTGCGGCCCTGCCCGCTACGTCTATGACGCGATCGACAGCTATGTCGGCCATATCAAGGGCGGCATGGCTTTCACCACCGTGCTGACCTGTATGGCCTATGCGGCGATCACGGGGTCGACGACCGCCACCTTGTCCGGCGTGTCGGCGCTGGCGACCCCGCCGATGGTCCGGGCGGGATATAGCCGTGAGTTCATTGCCGGCCTGCTTGCGGTCAGCAGCACCCTTGGACAGATGATCCCGCCGAGCATCCTGATGGTCTTGTACGGTGCCCTCGCGCAGCAGAACGCCGGCGTGCTGTTCATGGCCGGCATCGTTCCGGGTTTCTTGATCGGCCTCGCGCTCGGCCTGACCGGGATGCTGCTCAGCCTTCGCCGGCAACGGGAGACCCAGGCGCGGCAGGCTTGGCCGAAACGCGGCGCCGCCACGTTCAAGGCTCTTCCCGCCTTTCTGATGCCGGTGATCGTGCTCGGCGGAATCTATGGCGGCGTTTTCACGCCCACCGAGGCTGCCGCGGTCGCCTTCGTCTATGGATTGGTCATCGCGCTTTTCGTGTACCGGCAGATGACCTGGCGCAACTTCTACCATGAAGCCGTGCGCGGGGCCGTGAGCAACAGCTCCATGATCTTTCTTCTGGTCGCGGCAGCTCTTCTCTTTGCGTCTCCGCTCGCGTTCGCCCGCTTGCCGCAGGAGATCGCCGCTTGGACGATCGACGCAGGCCTCACGCAATTGGAGCTCATCTTGGTGGTCACGCTGCTGTGGCTGGTCATGGGCATGTTCCTGGACTCGCTGCCCATCATGTACCTGACCTTGCCCGTGGTCCTCCCTGCGTTGCAGGCGGCCGGAGTGGACCTGATTTACATGAATGTGATCCTGGTGCTGACCATGCAGATTGCGCAGGTCACGCCACCTTTCGGGCTATCGCTCTACGTCGCCAGCGGGATCATGAGAGTCCCGATCTTCGGGGTAGTACGCGCTTCACTGCCTTTTCTTGTGGTGCTGCTGGCGTCCCTGATCGTCCTCATCCTTTTCCCCCAGGTCAGTCTCTTCCTGCCGCAGTTAATGGGACGATGAGAGGGGCAGCCTGGTGACGCGCCCCTTTTGAATTGGCTGGGCCGTGCACGAAACAGAAGTTGCCCAGACCTAGGATCGTCAGTCTCTAAGTCCCTGTTTAGGCGGTGGAGTTGCCTGTTTCGCGCAATAGGGTTCCCTATTCTGCTAGCCGGGGAATCTCGAGCGAAAGCTCTGATTTGTAATCGGTGTTTTCGCCGGATTCACCCACACGGGCCAAAACTCGGCCAACGTCCCCGCATCTTCCCTGCTGATCAGGGAAACAGTCGCCAGAGACGAGTTCGCAGGAGACTGCCTGCGCCGTCAGCCTTGGTAGCTCATCGAGCAAAGCGAGATGAATGCGAAGGTGGACCTGTCGCTGCTTCGGCTCGGCAGACCATCGCGATGGTTCGAACCGTCTGCCTTCGGCTCCGCCAGTGCGCCTGCCGATTTCGGGTTTTCCGCGCAGTCTCTCCACCGGCCTCCCAGAAGGCCCAGGTTCCGCAGGCCTTCGGACGCCTGCCCCTCGACAGACGATACCGGAGATGCCGGCAAGGCAGATATCTCCGTGCCGCGACGGCCCGTTGTCTCTACAGGCGAGTCTGGCGTTTTGGTCTATCGTGTTTCGCCTCACCTTGGTTCGGGCCCCCTTAACGGAGAGGATGCGCATGCTGGAGAAGATCGCACCCAAGTAAGTTCGCTACATCAAGCTTGACCAGGCAGGGCGCTGGGCGGGTGTCTCTATAGAGAAGGGAGAGCTGCATTTCGGCTACCGCACCGTCCCGCATGAACTCTGCCTGCGTGGCGACTGGGATGGCGTCATCGACGCCCTGATGCGAGAGGGGCGCAGCCTCCGCAAAGCCCGGGATGGCATGCGCGAGGTGAGGGACTTCTACACGCTCGGTACCGACTGTCTTTGGATCACCTTCGCCGACCGCCATCTCAGGTGGAGCTTTGCCGACCCAGAGGTCATCTGGCTCGGACCGGCAGAAGAGGGCTCAAGGCTCCAGAGATCCACGCCGCCTTGCTTACCGCACGTAATCCAACACGCGGTAGTAGGCGCCGATCAGGGGCAGGAACCACGATGAGCTGGCCGGCGCCGGCACGGGCGGCCAGGGAAGATCGCGCCAGGGGTTGGCCGCAGTCTCGCCAGCCATGGCCTGTGCCATCACCTCGCCCATGTAGACCGACATCTGCACGCCGTGGCCACTGTAGCCCATGGAATAGAAGAGGCCGTCCTGCTGGCCGGCCCGCGGCAGGCGATCGGTGGTGATGTCGAGCAGACCGCCCCAGCAGTAGGCGATCGCGGTTCCGGCCAACTGCGGAAAGATCTGAAGCATGGTGCGCTCCAGGATACGTCCGCTCTTGGCGTCGGAGTCCGGGCTGGAGAGGGCGAAGCGGGCGCGGCCGCCGAAGATCAGCCGGTCGTCCGGCGAGATGCGGAAATAGTTGCCGATGTTCTTCGTGGTCACTGCCGTGCGGCGGGTTGGCATGATGCTGTCCACTTGCTCGGACGTCAGCGGCTCGGTGGCGATGATGAAGCTGCCGACCGGCACGATGCGGCGTCGAAAGAAGGGAAAGGCATCGTCGGTTTCGGCCCCGGTCGCCACCAGCACCTTCTCCGCCCGCAGGGGCCCCTTCGAACAGTGCACTTCGTAGCGGGCTCCTGCCAGGCGGTTCAGGCCGCTGACATAGGCGTCCTCGAAGATGCGGGCGCCTTGGCGGCTGGCGGCTTCGGCCAGGCCGATTCCGAAGCGGCCGACGTGCAGCATGGCGCTGCGCCGGTAGAGCAGCCCGCCATGGAACTGAGACGACTTTACTTCCCGCTGGAGCTCCGGGGCAGGGAGCAACTCCGTATCGTTGTCGATGTCCTGGGAGAGCAGTTCGTGCGTTTTGATCAGGTCCTTGTAGTGGCTCGGCTTGGCGGCGAGCTTGATTTTTCCGCTGCGCCGAAAGCTGCAATCGATGGTCTCTTCCTGGACCAACTGCTCGACCCGATCGACCGCTGCATCGAAGGCGTGATAGAGCGCCCGCGCCCGATCGAACCCCAACGTCTTGGCAAGGCCGGCGACGTTGTGCGCCAGCCCATTGTTGCAGTGTCCGCCGTTGCGGCCCGAGGCGGCGCCGACCACCTTGCCGGCCTCCAGCACCACGACGTCGACACCGCGCCGCGCAAGGGCCAAGGCCGCCGCTAGTCCGGTCAAACCGCCGCCGATGATGGCAACATCGCACTTGCCCGGCAGTTGCTCTACGGCACCGGAGGTGAAGTCCGGTGCCGTGTCGAGCCAGTAAGGGGTGAGCTTCATCGAAAAGTGCTTGCTTTCTAGAGACCGAGCACGCCCGGCAGACCGCCGATATCCTTGATTTCGTAGTAGCCGAAAGCGGGGTTCGACGGCTCGTAGCCGCGGTTGACGTAGACCTTGTTGTCGATGTGCATGTAGTAGGCCGATTGAAGATCGTAGCGCAGGCTGGCCGAGACGTGCAGCAGGTCCTCCGGCCCGCAGCCAAGCTGATCGAGCATGTACTCGAAGGCTTGGAACCGCGGCTTGTAGGCCTGCGCCTGCTGGGCGGTGTAGACGGCATGGAAGGGTGCGCCGAGCTTGTCGACGTTCGACTGGATTTGATCGTCGGAGGCGTTCGACAGAATGACCAGCGGATAGTGCTCGGCAACCCGCGCCAGCGGCTCGGCCACATCCGGGTGCGGCCCCCAATTCGGGATGTCGTTGTAGTAGAACTCCGCTTCCGACTCCAAATACTCGACGTTCCACAGCGCGCAGGTGCGGCGCACGGCGTTCATGATCACCTGCTTGTAGGGCTTCCAGTCGCCGAGGATCTCGTCGTAACGGTAAGAGTTGAAGTCCTGGACGAAGCGGTCGATGGCACCCTCCGGCACCCTATCCGCGTACATCTCCTTGGCGATGCGGCTCATCTGGAACCAGGTCAGGGTGCCGTAGCAATCGAAGGTGATGTACTTGGGTCGAAACTGCGTCATTGAGCTCTCCTTCTTTGGTTTGTTCTTCGGGTTAGGCGACAGGGAAGGCTGTCCGGTTCGGAACCTGGAAACCGGGGATGAGACGTGTTGCGGGCGCTCAGATCTCTCCCAAGCTGCGATGGCAGGCGATCTGGTGCCCGGGAGACGGCGTGCGAATAGGCGGCAGCTCGCTGTCGCACGTGCCTTCGATCGATAACGGGCAGCGGCGGCTGAAGGGACAGCCGATGGCGGATATCTCGACCGCCCGCGCAATGCCGGCCGCGGCCTCGCGCGTCGTCATGCTGTCTTCCAGCCAGCCGACGCGCAGCTCCGGGACCGAGGTGATCAGCAGCCGGGTATAGGGATGGTAGGGGGGCGAGAGGACTTGGTTGACCGGTCCCTGCTCCACGACCCGTCCGGCGTAGAGCACGACGATCTCATCGGCGAAGGACGCGACGGTCGAGAGATCGTGGCTGATGAAGACGAACGAGACATTGAGGTCGCGACGCAGGCTCTTCAGCAGCTCGATGACGTTGGCGCCGACGATGGTGTCGAGCGCGGAAGTGACCTCGTCGCAGAGCAGCACATCCGGGTCCGCAGCCAGGGCGCGCGCCAGGTTCACCCGTTGCTTCTGCCCACCCGACAGCTCTTGCGGATAGCGATAGGCGAAGGCCGCCGGTAGCTCGACCATCTGCAGCAATTCGGCCACCCGCTTGCGCTTCGCCTCGCCCTTAAGGCCGAGGTAGAACTGCGCCGGGCGGCCGACGATGTCGCCGACCCGCTGCCGGGGATTGAGCGCGGTGTCCGCCATCTGGAAGATGATCTGCACCTTGCGCAGCTCGTCGCGCGAGCGGTCCTTCAGGCTGGGTGCCAAGGCCTGACCGTCGAGCGCAATCTCTCCGCCCATGGCGGGCAGCAGGCCGGCAAAGACGCGGGCTAGGGTCGACTTCCCGCAGCCGGACTCGCCGATCATGCCGACGACCTGTCCGCGTTTCACGGCGACGTTGACGTCTCTCAACACCAGAGCCAGGGGCTTGCCGCTGCTCGCGATGCGATAGCCGGCACTGATGCTCTTGGCTTCCAGGGCAGGCGGGCGTTGCTGTCCTGGCTCGTCAGTCTCTGCATCCTCGCCGGCCGCCGGCGGCGGTCGGACCGCCGCCATCAGACGCCGGGTATAGGGGTGAGTCGGCCGGTTGATGATCTGGTCCGCCGGCCCCTGTTCCTGGATGGCGCCGTTGTAGAGCACGACGATGTGGTCGGCGATCTGCGCGACGACGGCCAGGTCGTGGGTCACGTAGATGGCGGCCGAGCCTTCTTCGCGGATCACTTCCTTGATGGCCTTCAGGACCTCGATCTGGGTGGTCACGTCGAGCGCGGTGGTCGGCTCGTCCAGCACCAGGAGGTTGGGCTTGCCGCAGAGCGCCATGGCCGCCATCAGACGCTGAAGTTGACCGCCGGACACCTGGTGGGGATAGCGTCGGCCGAGGCGCTCCGGATCGGGCAGCTCGAGCGCGCGGTAGAGGCTCTCGGCGCGCCGGTCGGCCTCCTCCTGGCTCAGGATGCCGTGCAGGACCGAGGACTCGGTGACCTGCTCGCCGATCTTGAGCGCTGGATTGAAGGTGGCCGCTGCGCTCTGCGCCAGATAGGCCACGCGCCGGCCGCGCAGCTTGCGCTGCTCCTGCCGCGGCATGGTCAGCACATCGGTGCCCTGCAAGGTGACTTCGCCGCCGGTGAACTCGAGACCGGGCTTGGTGAAGGCGAGCGCGGAGAGGGCGATGGTCGTCTTGCCGGAGCCGGACTCGCCGATCAGGGCGACGACTTCCGAGGGCTTCACCTCGAAGCTGACCCCTTTGACGATAGGCTGATCGCTGCCGTCGTCCTTGCGCGCGGACACCCAAAGGTCGCGGACCTCCAGCAAGGCCGTCATCAGATCATCTTCTTGGCCAGGCTGCCACCGGCATGGGCCGAGACGTCGTCAACAATCAGGTTGATGGCGATGGTCAGGCTGCCGATGGCGGCGGCCGGTGCGAGAGAGGCGATGGCGCCGCCCGAGAAGCCGTTACCGAGCCCCTGCAGATTCTCCCGCACCATGCTGCCCCAGTCGGCGACCGGAGGCTGCACGCCGAGGCCGAGGAAGCTGAGCGTGGAAATGAAGAGGATGATGAAGATCAGGCGGAGGCCGAAGTCGGTGGCGATCGGCATGGCCGCGTTGGGCAGGATCTCTCGGGTGATGATCCACCAAAGCCCCTCGCCCCGTGCACGGGCGGCCTCGACGAAGTCCTGCACCATGATGTCTTGGCCCAGCGCCCGTGCGATGCGGAAGATGCCCGCGGCATAGACCAGCCCGGCCAAGGCGATCAGCAACGGAATGGACGAGCCGAAGGCCGCGATGATGATCAGGGCAAGCATGATTGTCGGTATGGCGAGAAGGGCGTCGTCGAGGCGGCTGAGCAGCATATCCGTCCAGCCGCCGGCCACGGCGGCGGTGATGCCGAGCGTGATGCCGGTCATGTAGGCCAGCATGGTGGCGGCAAAGGCGATGCCCAAAGTGGTGCGGGCTCCCCAGAGGATGCGGGAGAAGACATCCCGTCCGAGGTAGTCGGTGCCCAGCCAGGTCTGCGCGCTCGGTGGCAGGAAGCTGGGGTCGACGTAATAGTTGCCCTGCTCGTCTTCCTCGATGAACTCGGCTTCGTGATAGGGGGCGATGAAAGAGCCGGCCAGGGCGATGAAGACCCATAAGGCAACGATGCAGACCGAGATCTTGCCGGCCCAGGAGAGCTTCAGCCGCTGCCGCGGGGGCGCATCCGGGAGCTCTTCGAAAGCCGGGTCGTCGAGCGGCTGTTCGACGGCTGTCTTGGTCGCATCGCCCGTCACTTCGGGTGCCTCAGCCGTGGGTTGGAGAGGATCGCGGCAATGTCGGCGACGAGAATCAGCACGATGTAGGTGGTGCAGAAGATCATGCCACAGGCCTGCACCACCGCCATGTCGCGGGACTGCACGCCATCGACCATCAGCTTGGCGAGGCCGGGGTAGGCGAAGATGGTTTCGACCACCACCACCCCGCTGACCAGATAGGCCAGGTTGAGAGCGATAATGTTGACTATGGGTCCGATCGCGTTGGGCAGGGCGTGACGCAGGATGATGCGGCGGCGGGGAACGCCCTTGAGAATGGCCATCTCGATATAGGGCGAGTTCATGACATTGAGCACGCCGGCGCGGGTCATGCGGATCATCTGTGCGGCCACCACCGTGACCAGGGTGGCGATCGGCAGCGCCATGGCACGCAAGGTCTGCCAAAAGGACTCCGTGCCGCTGAGGTAGGACACGGCCGGCAGCCAGTTGAGCTGCACCGAGAGGATCAAGATGAGAAGGATGGCGACCAGGAAGTCGGGTACGGCGACCAGCCCCAAGGTGGCCGCGGTGACGATGCGGTCGATCAGGCCGCCCGGGAACATGGCGGCAAGCAGCCCAATGGTCACGGAAATGGGGATGGCGATCGCCGAGACCATACCCGCCATAAACAACGTGTTGCCGATGCGGTGCTCGATCAGGCTGGTGATCGTTGCGCCGCCTGCGACCGAGACGCCGAGATTGCCGCTCAACAGGCGCTCAAGCCACACCAGGTATTGCACGTAGGCCGGCCTATCGAGGCCCATTTCGCGGCGCAAAGCCGCCAGGCTCTCGGGTGTGGCGTCCTGGCCCAGCCGAATCTCGGCGGCATCCCCCGGCAGGATCTGGGTGATGGCGAAGATCAGCACCGACACCACCCAGACCAGCAGGAAGCCGATGGCGATACGACGAAAGGCCAGTTGCCACATAATCGTCTGCGCTCCGCAGCCAACTTTGTCGCCTCGGATCAGCTTGGGCTCTCCAAAGCGGAAAGCCCAGGCTGACCTCTCGGCTCGGGCTGACTAGGCGTCGAGCCAGATGTACTCCGGCCACTCCATGCCGCCGAAGGGCGCGAGCGGGACCCGCGGGAAGCCCTTCAGGTTCGTCACCTTGGCGTCGATGTAGGCACCGTGAGTCGCGATCAGGGCGCCGCTGTTGTCCGAGCAGAGCCGCTGCATCTCGCAGTTCATTTCATAGCGCTTGGCCGGGTCCAACTCGGCGCGCGCCATCGCGAGAAGCTGATCGAATCGCTCGTTCTTCCAACGCGACTCGTTCCACGGCGCGTCCGACTTGAAGCCGATCGTCATCATCATATTGGCGGTCGGGCGCATGTTCCAGGAACCGACATGCATGGGTGCCTTGAGCCAGGTCGTGCTCCAGTAACCGTCGGTGGGCACGCGATTGATCCGCAGGTTGACGCCGAGCTTGGCCAGCTCGCGCTGCATCATCAGGCTGCGGTCCATTAGACCGGCCGCCACATCGGCAACATCGATCGTCGCTTCCGTGATGCCCGATTTGTTGAGCAGGAATTTCGCCTTGTCCGGATCGTAGGCCCGGACGCCCTGCTCCTTGCACCAATCGACGCCATAGGCCGGGCCAACCGGCTGATCGTTGCCAAGGTCGCCATAGCCTTTTTGAATCACGTTCAGCACGCGATCCCGGCGCTGCAGGTGCTTCAAGGCCATGACGAAGTCTGGGTTGTTGCCGGGCGCCATATCGAGCCTGGCAACCATGGTGTTGCAGGCGCCCGAGGGAACGGCAAAGACCTCGATACCCTCGGTTGCCTCGACCTGCGGAATGGCCTGCGGATTCAGGCTTCCCATCATATGGATGTCGCCGGAAATGAGCGCGTTGACCCGGGCCACGTTGTCGGTGATGCCGAAGACCTCGACCTGCTCGATGTAAGGCCCGCCGTCGTTCCAGTAGTTGTCGTTGCGCGTATGGACAGAGCGCACGCCGGGCTTGAACTCCGTCACCTTGTAGGGCCCGGTGCCGAGCGGCATCTGGAAGTCGGTGGTCCCGTCCTTGATGATCCTGAAATGGAAGGTGCCAAGCGCGACAGGCAGCTCGGCGTTGGGTGCGTCCAATACCGCGCGCACCGTATGATTGTCGTCCTTCACCCACTCCCGGATGTCGCTGACCAGAACCTTGGCTTTCGACGTGGAGTCTTCGCCCAGATGCCGGTTCATTGAGTAAATCACATCGTCCGCCGTCAGCGGCGAGCCGTCGTGCCACTCAACCCCCTTGCGAAGCTTGAAGGTCCATTCCGTGGCATCGACGTTGGCTTCGAACGACTCGGCAAGCTCCGGACCCGCGGTCAGGTCCTCGCCGATGCGGCAGAGGTTGTTGTAGGTCAGCCGGCTGCGCCCGTAGTCGATGGTGTTGGTAGCGAGGATCGGATCGAGGGTGTCCGAGGGACCGTGCTGCGCCCAGGCAAAGCGGATCTGGCCGCCGCGCTTGGGGGTTCCTGCCAGGGCCTTCTCGGCCGAGGCAACCATGCTGCCAGCGAAAGCGATACCGGCACCGGCTGCCGTCAGCATGCCGAGCACGTCGCGGCGAGTCGCACCGCGGCGCAAGGCGTCTTCGATCATCAGGCGGTCCTGAAGGCGTACGAGATGTCCCAGATCATCTTTGAAGCGTGCCATTTTTCTCTTCCTTTCCCTGTGGCAGCACTCTTTCTCGGAGGCTGCCTGTCTGTCGTTATTCCCTGATACAGACGGCACCTGCGGCCATTCCTTGTTCGTCGTGCGGCGGTGGCCGCCATCAACTATGGCCTCTGTGCCTTTTTCTCCCTCCTTATGGTGTTGTTTTTAGGTTGCTGAGTTCCGTTGCCACCCGAAGCGATCAAGCGATCAACCGCAGAATCGACGGAACGTACGCAGCCAGTTGCCGCCCATGATCGCCGTCACCGCATCTCGGTCGTAACCGCGGTCCAGCAGCCCTTGCGTCAGGTTCGGGAGCTTCGCCACGGTCTCAATCCCGATCGGATAGGACTGGCGCCCGAAGGCTGAGACCGGACCGAAGATGTCCGGGCGCCGGGTGCGCCAGGTCACGACGCTGGGCGGCGCTACGACGTTCTCCTGCTCCCCGTACTTCTCGACGTAGTCGAGCCCGATACCGACGCTCTCGACGCCGGCCAGCTTGGTCAGGTGGTCGACGTGATCGAGCAGGTCGTCCAAGGTCGGCGTGTCGTCGGCCAGCGATTGCGGCAGGCCGCAAACGCCGATCATGCCGCCCTTTGCCGCCATCCCCTCGACGGTATCGTCCGTCGTATTGCGCCCGTTGGCCCTGAGGCCGTCGGCGTTGGAATGGGTGCAGACGGGCGCCCGGGCCAAGGCCGTGGTCTCGGCGCGCGTGCGGTGGCCGCAGTGCGAAAGGTCGATCATGATCGGCAGCTCGTTGGCCATCTCGACCAGTTCTTCGCCGAGATAGGAGAGGCCAGCATCGCGCTTCTCGCCGCAGCCGTCGCCGAAGGCATTGGCCGTGGTGTAGGCGAGTCCCAGGATCCGCAGGCCCATTCTCACCAGGAGCTCCAGCCGCCAGAGCTTGTCCTCCAGCATCGACGCACCCTGCGTGCCGAAGACGATGCCGAGCTTGCCCCGCTTCTGGGCCGCCAGGAGATCGTCGGCGGTGAGGCAGAACGTCAGGTCCGGGCTTTTCTCAATCGCCGTCATGTAGCTCTCGACCCGGCGCAGCGTTTCGTCCCAGGACTCCTCCAATGCGAAGGTGACGTTGGCCGCGTTGACGCCACCGGCGAGACAGCGCTCGGTGTATTTGTCCTCGAGCACGTAGGCGATGGCCAAGCCGTCGAAGACAAAGGTCTCATCGTGGAAGCGGCGGGTTTCCTCGTCGGCGCTCAGCTCGGCGTCTTTGCCGACAGTGGCGGCGGTTATGGCGGTCATCGTGGTGACGTCTCCATTGCTTGGACAGAACTTTTGGCATGCGCGGGCGCGGCGTCCTCGGACGCGAAGCGCGCGATCGAAAAGGGCTCGATAGGTGTCGTCGTTTCGTCGCGGTCGATCAGCTCGGCCATGACGTCGCCGACCCCCGGGCCGAGCTGGAAGCCGTGGCCGCAGAAGCCGAAGGCGTAGTAGAGGCCGGGCTCCCGCGCGCTCGGCCCCATGATCGGCAAGTCGTCGGGCAAATAGCCCTCGATGCCGCTCCAGGTCCGGATAATGCTGAGTGAACCCAAGGCAGGGATGAGGCGCTGGAGCTGCACAAGCTGCCCCAGCGTGTTTTGCGGCAGGACATAGGCGCGCCGAATGTCGGCATGGGCCGGGCCGCGCGGTCCGCCGCCGAAGACGATGTTGCCGCGCGTGACCTGGCGCAGGTAGATGACCTCTTTCTCCTTGGCGGTCGCGAGGCCGACGACCGGTTCGATGGCGTAGGGCATCGGTTCGGTGACCGCCATCTGTGGTCCGCGCGCGACGATGGGGACGGGCTCGCCGAACTGCTCGGACAGAGTGCTGCCCCAGGCTCCGGCGGTCACCAGCACCGCCGGGCTGCGAAACACGCGGCCATCGCCGCAGCCAACCTCGAAGTCCTCGCCGGCTTTCGTGATCGACAGGACCTCCGTCTGCTCGAAGACCTGGGCGCCTGCGCGAGCTGCCGCACGGCCGAAGGCAGGGGCCGCGAGGCGCGGATTGGCGTGGCCATCCCTAGGCGAGTAGATCGCCGCAATGGGCTCGGGGCCGACGAAGGGGAAACGCGCCTTAAGGGCGTTGCGGCCCAGGATTTCGAGGTCGAGATCGTAGGCTTTGGCGTCGGCGGCATACTGCTCGAGCCGGCCGAGCTGTTCATTGCAATAGCAAAGCCTGAGATAACCGGTGGGAATGAACTCGGCATCCTCCCCGATCAGTTCATCGAGGCGTCCCCAGATCTCCCGCGAGCGGTTGGCCAGCGGCAGCTGCGGCAGGAAGCGGCCTTGGCGGCGCACGTTGCCAAAGTTCACGCCGCTGGCCTGCTGCCCGATCAGGTCGCGTTCGATCAGGATCACCGAACGGCCACGCTGCCGCAGAAAGAACGCGGCCGATGCGCCCATGAAGCCGCCGCCGATGATGATCACGTCTGCCTGCTGGCGCGTCATGGCAATGCCACTCCCGCGGCGACGGGCAGCGGCTTGACCGGGGCCTGACCGCGCAGGCGACCGACCTGCTCCAAAGGCAGCCCCGCGGCCGCGGCCACCACTTCAGCCGCCGCATGGCCGCAATAGCGGCCCTGGCAACGCCCCATACCGACCCGGCTGAAAGCCTTGGCGCGATTGAGCTCCGTGGCGCCCTTCTCACTGGCGACAGCGCGCAGCTCACCGGCGGTGATGCACTCGCAACGACAGACCACGGTGTCGTCGGAGAGCTCCGCCGCCGCCTGGTGCGGCCAGGGGAAGGCCTCGCTGATGCCCTGGCGGAAGCGGTCGATACGCGCAATCGTCTTCGTCAGCCGCGCCATCTCGTTCGCCGAGACCGCATGTCCCCTGTCCTTGAGAGCGGCAAGCGCGGCCAGGCGCCCCGCCGCCTCGGCGCCGTCCGCCCCCAAAGTGCGGCTGCTGTCGCCGGCGAGGTAGATTCCCTTCACCGAGCTGCGCCCTTCGGCATCGACCTCGGGCTGCCACTGCCTGGTCTGCGCATCGAAACGGAAGGCGCAGCGCGCCAGGTCCGCCAATTGCGTTTCCGGGCGCAGATGATGGCCCAGCCCGACGGCATCGCAGGCGATCGTCCTGACCTCGCCTCCGGGCAAACGGACGGAGACGGCTTCGACGCCCCGCTCGTCGCTGCCTTCAATCGCCACTGGATGAACGCCGGTCAGGACGTCGATGCCGCTCCGCCGCAGATGACGGTCCAGGGCGATCCCCTTGAGGAGGACGTCCGGCCGCGCCAGCAGCTTGGGCAGGGCCTTCACGCGAAGCTGGCGCGGCGCGGTGTCGAGGACCGCCGCGACCGAGGCGCCGGCCTTCACGTACTGCGAGGCCACCAGATAGAGCAGCGGCCCCGACCCCAGGAATACAACCTGCCGGCCAATGGCGCAGGCCTGCGCCTTCAAGGCGATCTGTGACCCGCCGAGGCTGTAGACTCCGGCGCGGTTCCAGCCGCGCACCGGCATGATTCGATCGGTGGCACCGGCCGCGACAATCAGGGCGTCGTAGGCCAGCGCTTCGGACTGCGCGCCTCGAACGACATGCAGCGACCCCTCCGAGATGTTCCAGGCCAAGGTCTCCGGCCGGTAGTCGATCTTCGGTTTCAGATGGGCGAAGGTCTCGTGCAGCTTTGCCGCCCGGTCTGCTTCGGTCCCGTAGAGTTCCGATTTGGCGCGGAGAAAGCCCTCGGGCTGGCGGCGGTAGATCTGGCCGCCGTCGCGCTGCCCTTCGTCGATGACGCTGGGCCGCAGCCCGGCCTGCACCAACGCCTCCGTTGCGCGCACGCCGGCCGGTCCGGCGCCGACGACTATGATGCGATCTTCAGCCATTCCCGTCCGGGTGCTTGGGTCAGAATGCGCATGCCGTCCTCGAGCGATGTGGTGCAGGCACGCAGGCGTTCGCCGCTTTCGCTCCAAAGCCAGCAGTCCTGGCAGGCGCCCATCAGGCAGAAGCCCGAGCGCGCGCCGTCGCCGAACTCAGAGACCCGCAAACGGTCGGTCTGGTTCAGCACGGCCACCAGAAGCGTATCGCCTTCCAGGCCGCTTGCCGGCTCGCCGTCGATGGAGAAGGCCAAGGGCGCGCGGTCCAACTCGCCCAGGCGAACGAAGCGGCCAGTCATCGAAGCTCTCTCGCCACCCTCTGCATGATGTGCTCTGCCGTCCCCTCTTTTTTGCGTCCGCGGCGCTTTTGCATCGCCCCGATCGAGACCCGATGTTCGCGCGCCACTGATCCGGCGACCAATACATTCTGGAGGGAGAGCTATAACCCGCTGTTATGGAGGTCTCGTAGCCTCAGTCGGATGCCAGCGTGTACGGCAAGAGTGTATCCAAAAATACCATATTGTATATTTTATTTGTAGAAACGTATCCGCTGTTGCGTCATCGTTGGCATGTCTCATTGCGATCAGGGAGAACGAAAATGGCCAACGAGATCGACCCCATTACCCAGCTTCCCAAGGCGGATCCGCGCGTGAAGCCACTGACCGACGGGCATCACGGTCACGAATGTCGCCACCTGGATGACATGGACTGGGAGGTTCAGCGCTTCGGGGGCATACGCAGCAAGATGCTGTTCCACCCGCGCCCGGAACGGCCGACCGAGCCTAACGCAGGCGTGCTGCGCTACGCGCCGGGTGGGGGGCATCCGCTGCACAGCCACTACTTTGCGCAGGTTTGGTACATCCTCTCAGGCGAGTTCGATATCGGCGGGCAGATGTACGGTCCCGGCACCATGGTCTTTCATCCCGACCCGCATTTCGAAGTCGAGCTGAAGACGGAGACCGGTGGCGATATCTTGTTCGTCCAGTACCAGGGGCCGACGACCGGCAAAGGTCCGATCTATGACGGCCGCTTCAACTTGGATGAGCACGCGGACCTGGATAACGAGCGCCTGGATTACTAAGCGCCCGCCCGAATCTCAGGCGTCCTTATTCTCCAGCCAGCGGACCATCTGCTCGCCCGAACGCCTGACGTGGTGCGTCATCTGACGGCGCGCTTCGACGGCGTCGTGACGCTCGATGGCGGCGATGATGGCTTTGTGCTGCTCGACGTTTTCGCGCATCCGCCTGCCTTCGATTGACACTGTCGCAAGCATGACGGGCTGCAAGAGGCCGACGTAAAGCTCGGTGATCATGCGGCGCAGGATTTGATTGCCGCTGGCCTTCAGGATCACGTCGTGGAAGGCGTCGTTGGCTTCAACCCAGTTCGGCTGTGAACCGTCGTCTGCCGCGTTCGCTCTCACTTCTCCGGTCGCTGGACCTTCTACGACGCGAATGAAATCGGCGTTCGCCGCTTTCAGCTTCTCGATGTCCGCATCGGTGATCCACTCCGTCGCCAGCTCGACGGCCAACCCTTCAAGCTCGGCGCGCACTTGGTAGGCCTCGCGGATCTCGCGTGGCTCCGGCACGCGTACGATCGTGCCCTGGTTCGGGAGGTGCCGCACGAAGCCCTGGGTTTCCAGAACCCGCAAGGCTTCTCTAATCGGCGTCCGGCTGACGGAGAACGCCTCTGCAAGGGCTTCCTGTCGCAGCCGTGAACCCGGCGGATAGTCGCCCGACCGGATATGGGCCAAGATTTGCTCGGCAAGCTGCCGGGTCCGCGTTGAGCCCGCCTTGGTCATGAGAAGATAGCAGCGCTTTCGTTGTTGGAGGCCGACAGGGTCGGTCACGAAACTACGATAAGACTGCGGGGTCGAGAAAGCACAGCGTCAGCGCGCAGCACCCTGCAGCACTCTACGGGGCAACCGTGGTTCGCTCGGGGGAAGACTCAATCCCCGGCGCGAATGCGCGCCTTGGCGTTTTCCAGCTTTGTGCGGGCTTCGCGAATGCAGGCTTCTTCGTGCGCGAGCCATTGGCGGTCGCGAGACAGCGTGGCCTGCGCCATGTCCAGCTGCTTGGCAATCTCAGATTTGTGCGCGCTGCCGGCGGTGACTCGCGTGTTGAGGAAGTTGACCGGGTCGAGCTGCGTTTGAACCCAGCCAGTCTCCAACCCGAGCGCGCGCCCGATGGCGTTCTCTGCCGCTGCGTCCAGGTCTGCTCCCGTCACCTCATGCGGCTTGATGTCCGCCGCCAGACAATTGCGGACAAGGCGCGCAACGACATGGTGGGCCTCGCGGAAGCTCACGCCGCTGCGGTCCGCGATGCTGTCGGCGAGACCGCTGGCCGTGCTCCAATAGACCCCTGCATTCCGGCGCATGACATCCGTCTTGAACGTGATGGTGTCGTACACGCCGGCGAGCAATTCGAGGCAATGCCAGGTGGTGTTGGCCGGTTTGGCCAGCAGGTCGGGCGAATAGTGGATGTCGCAGTCGATCGTCGTCGCCGAGCGACTGACGCTGGCGGCGCTGGCGTACCAGCCCACGGCATCGCCGGCGCATCCGCGCAGATACTCGGCCGAGCCTGCGTTCTTCTTCTGCGGCATCAGGGTCGAGGTCGAGCAGAAGCCGTCGTCGAGCTCGGCCAGGCCGAATTCCCAAGAGTGCCAGACGACCAGATCGGACGCCGAGCGGCCGATGTCGTTCATCAGCATCGAGAGGACGGCGTTGTATTCGAGCAGCCAGTCGCTGGTGAACAGGCCGGCGTCCATGGCGTTGTATACCAAGGCCTCGTGGCCCAAGAGCTCACAGACACGCTTCCGATCCAACGGCCATCCGCTGCCCACCAGCGCGGCGCCGCCGAGCGCGCTGCGGTTGGTGCGGTGATAGCAGGCCTGGAGGCGCTCCGCGTGGCGTGCAAAGACATCGAAGGTCTTCAAGAGGTAGTGGCCAAGCACCCAGGGCTGGGCATGCTGGAGGTGGCTCCATCCCGGCATGATCGTCTCGCGGTGTTCCTCGGCCAGTCGCAGCAGCAGTGCGAGGAGGCCGGTCAGCGAGCCGTAAACCCGGAGCAGGCAGTTGCGGGCGTAAAGGCGTTTGACGGCCGCGATGGCATCGATCCGGCTGCGTCCTGTGTGCAGCCGCCCGCCGGCGTCGGGCCCGGCTTCGGCCACGTAGAAGTCGATGGCCTGAGGCAGCAGCGAGTCGCCCGCGCGGTCGAGCGGGAAGTCGCCCGCTTCGGCGAGCGCCATGGCTTTCTCCAAGGCATCGAGCAGGCGCCTGGCTTGCTCGCGCGTAATCATGCCCTGTTCTGCGATCATGATCGTATGCGCCGTATCGACCATGATCTGCTCGGGAATCCAGCTCTTCTCCGCGTCCAGGAGCAGCGCCGTCATGTGATCGATGGCGCGCGGGTCTTTCGCTTTCAACCGGCCCGCCGGACGCGGCGACGCTCTGTCTTGCTGTCTCTTGCTCATGCCGAGAGGTGTGATGCGGTTGCTGATCGCCGATGTTTGCCTGCCGGCAAATCCGCTACCAATACAATGTCGACGGTGTTACATAACCCTTGGTTATAGTTGGGTTTGAATGCCGTGAGATGAACGCACGCCAGCTCGAAGTCTTCCGCGCCATCATGCGTCACGGGACCTTGACCGCCGCGGCAGAGGCGCTGAACGTCTCTCAGCCCGCAGTCAGCAAGGTTCTGCGACATTTCGAAAGCCAGATCGGCTATCGGCTGTTCGAGCGGCTCGGCGGACGGTTGGTGCCGACCTCGGAAGCGCACGTCCTGATCGCCGACGCCGACCGGATCTTCCGAGAGATCGAAGCGCTGAAGGTCCTCTCCGAGCGGATCCGGGACAAGCAGCTCGGGCTGCTGCGCATCGCCGCCAGCACCCCCTCGACCTTCGGGCTGCTGCCCGCGGCGACCAAGCGGTTTCGCAGGCGCAACCCCAGCATCCGCATGAGCCTGACGACCTTGCCCGCAGAGAAGATCTGCGAGCACATCGTCATCGGCGACATCGACCTCGGCGTGACGATGATCGCGTTGGAAGAGCCGGGCATTCACTCCCAGATCATCGGCAGCGCCGAAGTCGTCGCGGTTATCCCCTCGGACTCTCCGCTGGTCGAGCGCGATCACATCGGTCCCGAGGATCTGCGGGAGCAAACCCTGATCAGCTACAATTCGAACACCCATGCGGGCCAGAAGCTGGACCGTCATTTCCGCGCCGCCGGGTTCACGCGCCAGACGCAGATTGAGATCACCATGTCCATCACAGCCGCGCCGCTCGTGCAGCGTGGGCTCGGCGTGGCGTTGGTCGACGGCCTTGTCCCCTGGGAGAGCTTCGGAGGTCTGGTCGTGCGCCCCTTCATTCCCCGCGCCGCCATGGACATCGTGGTGGGCACCAACACGGTCCTGCCCAAGTCCCGCTTCGTGAACGAGTTTGCGCGCGATCTCGAGGCCGCCGTGTCCGATCTCGAGCGTTGAGGTTCGCTATGGATGAGGGTGCGCGGAGCGACGCTCAGTGGCCAATGTCGATCAGGACGCTCTTCTTGCGCCGGTTCGCCTCGAAGGCCTCCCGGCCGAGGTCCTTGCCGATGCCTGAGCGCTTGTAACCGCCGGTCGGGATCGCGAAGTCCTCGCTGCGGCCGTAGCGGTTGACCCAGACCGTGCCGACTTCCAGGCGCTGAATGGCGCGCAGGGTGCGGGAGAGGTCGCTGGTGTAGAGCCCGGCTGCGAGGCCGTAGACCGGATGGTCAGCCAGAGCGAGACCTTCCTCTTCGTCCTCGAAGCTCTGCACCGTCAGCACCGGGCCGAAGACCTCCTCTCGCACTGCGTCCATCTCCTCGGTGACGCCGGCCAGGATCGTCGGCGCATAGAAGGCGCCCTCACCGTCAGCCGCAAGAGGACGGCCGCCGATCAGGAGCTCGGCGCCCTGGCCGACGGTGCTTTTCACCAGACTGTCGATGCGGTCGAACTGCTTGGTCGAGATGATCGGCGAAAAGCCGGTCGCTTCCTGCCACGTGGGCCCGGGCGTGACCTGCGACATCAAGGCGGTGGTGCGCTCGAGCAGCTCGTCCTGCAGCCGGCGGTGAACGACCAGGCGCGAGCCGGAGACGCAGACCTGCCCGGCGTTGCCCAAGATCCCGCGCGCGACGCAGCGCGCCGCCAGCGCGGCGTCGGCGTCCTCGAACACCAACTGCGGGCTCTTGCCGCCGAGCTCCAGCGTGACCGGCTTGATGCCGCTTTCCGCGCTTGCCGTCATGATGGCTGCGCCGGTCGCGGTCGAGCCGGTGAAGGTGATTTTGGCCACGTCAGGGTGGCGACAGAGCGCGTCGCCGGTCGTCCGCCCGTCGCCCTGGACGATGTTGAAGAGGCCCGCCGGCATGCCTGCCTCGACGGCGAGCTGCGCGAGGTAGACGGCGGACAGCGGCGTCAGCTCGGAGGGTTTGAGAACGACGGCGTTGCCCGCCGCCAGAGCCGGCGCGAGCTTCCATCCAGCCATGACCAGAGGGAAGTTCCAGGGTGCGATGGCGGCGACAACGCCGTAGGGCTCAGTGACGGTGAAGCCGAACTGGTCCTCGGCGGTCGGCGCGACTTCGCCCCCGTGCTTGTCCGCGAGTTCGGCATAAAAGCGGATTGTCTTGGCCAGGTAAGGGACATCCCAGCCAGCCGCCTGCGCGACCGGCCGGGTCGAGCCGATGGCCTCCAGTTGCGCCAGCGCGATGCGTTGCTGGTCGATCAGGTCGGCCCAGCGGTGCAGAACGAGGGCTCTGTTGCGGGGGGCTTGCCTCGCCCAGTCGCCGCTGCGCTGCGCGTCGCGGGCACTGCGAACGGCACGATCGACCGTTTCGCCGTCCGCCGTCGGCACCTCGCCATAGACCGCGCCGTCGCTTGGGCGGCGCACTGGAATCGGGTCGCTCGCATCGGCCAGCAGCACGCCATCGATGAAGTGGCCTTTCGGGAGTGGCGGTTGAGCAGGGTCGAAGTCGAGCACGGCTTGGCCTCTCTTGGACTTGCGGAACAAGGATGTTCGCCCGCCTTGCCTGTGGTCGCCAATATCGTCTGGCGCGCGTTCTATAACTCTGAGTTATGCCTACCTGCGATCTCTTTCGTTGAGTTCGCGATTGGCCAGCCATAGGGTCCGCGGCGCTCGCCAGAACCGGGATGGCTTTCAGAAGGACCCGCGTCTTGTCCCCGTCCGGCATCTCAATTGTGCCCATGGCCCCGCAGCATCTGGCGGAGGCGCACGGCCTGTCGGTGGCGGTGCGCTGGCCGCACAGGATCGAGGATTGGGCTTTCCTGCTTACGCTTGGCCGCGGCGTCGTGGCTCTCGATGGCGGTCAGGTGATCGGCACGAGCCTGTGGTGGGCGAAGGGGAACAGCCCCGCGACGCTCGGCATGATCATCGTCGCGCCCGAGCGGCAGGGACAGGGACTAGGCCGGCAGCTTATGGACGAGGCCTTGGCCGGGATCGGTCCGAGGCAGATCATGCTCAATGCCACGAAGGAAGGCATGCCGCTTTATGCCAAGCTGGGTTTCGCAGAGATCGACGTCGTCGCGCAGCATCAGGGGCAGCCGAAGCTGCCGGACGGCGGGTCGGTGGCGAGCGAGACTCCGGTTCGTTCGATGGAACGAGAGGACCTTCAGGCGATCGTGGTCCTTGATGCGCGGGAAACGGGACGGTCGCGGGAGGCGCCGCTGAAGGCCTTCGCGCAAGCCGGGGAAGGGCTCTTGGCAGAACGCGACGGACAGCTTCAGGGCTATGCCCTGGCTCGTCTTTTCGGCCGCGGTCACGTCATCGGCCCCGTCGTGGCATCGGATGACCAGATCGCTCGAACGCTTGTGCGTGCCTGGATCGAAAAGCTGGGCGGCGGCTTCGTTCGTATCGATGTGCGCGCGGCCAGCGGCCTGTCGGATTGGCTCGCCTCCCACGGTCTTCTCAAGGTCGACGAGGTCTTCACGATGGTGCGCAGTGGGGCCCGCGGCGGCACGCCAAATGATGGTCGGCCGTCGCCCCGCCTTTTCGCGCTGGCCAGCCAGGCGCTTGGCTGAGAGACGCGAGTCGGCCGTCGCCCTTTGAGCTGACCCCAATCCAATGTGCCAGTCGGCAGCTCGATAGCTTGAAGCAGGCTGGCGACGACGAATCTTGCCGACGAACTGAAACTGCGGACTCTTGCAAGCCTGAGCACTGTCGCCTCCTAAGGGGCACTATCGATTTCCCAGCTTCGAGCTATTTGCTCCCTGTTTGGCGTGGTGGATGTCCCTGTTTTTCCGTTTAGGGAAGCCCGAACGACGGCCTCGATTCTTCGATGTTGTTCCGCGCTGACCTGACGATCAGAGACGCAAACTCGGCGATCTTCCCTCTATTTTCCCTGCCGAGCGAACCGGAGACGCCGGCTCTACGGATATCTCCGCGCGGCGTTGTCACGTTAACTGCTTGAGGTGCACAAGCAGGCAAGTGACTCATCCTATGCCACAAGCTTCGCCCATGCTCCGAGCGACTGGGCGCGGAACTGCTTCATTGACCTTCTGGAAATCAAGTGTCGCTGGATGTTGACGTGGTTGTAGAAGGCGGCGTGGGTTGGAAAGAAGCGCTGAGCTGACTCCGCCGATTTGAACAGCTGCAGTTTTCGGTCTCGCCGACGAGTTGGTTGATGCGAGTTCTCCGCTCGATGGTTCAAGCGCTTTCCGGAGACGTGCTCGGCTGACGGGAAGGTATCACGCACTGCAGCCATCTTGTTCCGCCGCGACTGCAGTAGCACGTCCAACACCTCGCCTTCCGCGTCGACCGCGCGCCAGAGGTAGTGCTGTTGGCCAGCGATTTTGAGGAACACCTCGTCGATGTGCCAGACCGAAAAGGGTCGGCTCCTCTTCCGACGCATACGGCGGGCGTAGAGTGGCCCGAACTTCAAGCATCATCGACGAATCGTCTCGAAGGAGACGTCGATGCCGCGTCCGGCCAAGAGCTCCTCAACGTCCCGGTAGCTGAGCGTGAAGCGATAGGTGAGCCGGACGGCTGTTTGGATGACGGAGGGATGGAAAGCGGAGTCGGCGGCAGAGATTGGTTTCCGTCCGGCCTTCTTACGCTCCGAACTGCCGGTTGATGTGAAGATTCTCCCCTACAGAGACAAGGTCATTGACAGGCCTAGGGCTGCCGATAAAAATAGATTATGTAATTAATGTTTTGAATTGCAGCCATATGTCCACCAATGCCAGCCCGAGCGCGAAAGAGAGCCCTGCCGATACCTTGCCGGCCGGTGCTGCACCCATAGAACAGAGCATGGCGGCGCCCGCTAAGCGGGCGGAGCAAGAGCGCAGCCGGGTTAGCCGGCGTCG
>JANQIA010000061.1 GCA_028282405.1 Rhodovibrionaceae bacterium | reverse complement strand
TGGGCGACGTTGTGCACGACGTACTTATAGATCTGCATCGCGTCGGCCTGCTTCAGCAGGGTATCGAACTTGATGCCGAGCTCGTGCTGCGAGGGCGCCACCTCGTGGTGATGCTTTTCGACCGGAATGCCCATTTCGGCCATCACCGTCACCATCTCGGCGCGGATGTCGGTGCCTGAGTCGACCGGCGGGACCGGGAAGTAGCCGCCCTTGATGGTCGGGCGATGACCCAGGTTGCCTTCCTCCATCGCCTCGCCGGAGAGGTAGGGGCCTTCCTCCGAGCTGAAGCGGTAGAAGGAGTGGTTCATGGAGACTTCGAAGCGGACGTCGTCGAAGATGAAGAACTCCGCCTCGGGGCCGAAGTAGGCGGTGTCGCCGATGCCCGAGGACTGCAGGTAGGTTAGCGCCTTGCCGGCGGTCGAGCGCGGGTCGCGATTGTACGGCTGGCCGGTGACCGGGTCGTGCACGTCGCAGAACAGGATGAGCTGCGGCTGGGCCGAGAAGGGATCCATCACGGCGGTGGTCGGGTCCGGCATCAGCGCCATGTCGGACTCGTTGATCGCCTTCCAGCCGGCGATCGAGGAGCCGTCGAACATGATGCCGTCGGTCAGCAGGTCTTCGTCGACGGTGCTGACGTGGTGCGCCAGATGCTGCCACTTGCCCCGCGGGTCGGTGAAGCGGAAGTCGACGTAAGCGACGTCGTTCTCCCGGATCATATCCAAGACTTTCTGGATATCAGACATGTCCCCACATTCCTTTCATTGATTGCTTCAGAGCTCTGAGTTACTTGCGCTTTTCCTCATTGGCGTGCCGCCGAGCCGGCGGTGCTCGCCCCCTCAGACCGCGCTTGCGCCACGTTCGCCGGTGCGGATGCGCACCGCTTCCTCCACCGCCGTCACGAAGATCTTGCCGTCGCCGATGCGACCGGTCTGGGCCGCCTGGCGAATGGCCTCCACCGCGCGCTCGACGAGACCGTCGTCGAGCACGACCTCCAGCTTCACCTTGGGCAGGAAATCGACGACATACTCGGCGCCGCGGTAGAGCTCGGTATGGCCTTTCTGGCGCCCGAACCCCTTCGCCTCCGTCACCGTGATGCCTTGGATGCCGACCTCGTGGAGCGCTTCCTTAACATCGTCGAGCTTGAAGGGTTTGATGATGGCCTCGATCTTCTTCATGGCGTTGCAGTCTCTTTCTCGCAGCTTCACGCAGCGACGCCGCCGCGGTAACCAGGCCGCGGTCGCGCCTGTTCATTTGCATTCCCCGTGCCAATTCGCGACCCGAAGGAAAATGCGGGGTAAACAACCACTCGCAAGGCGCTTTGCGCACCCTGCGCTGTTCAATCTGCCTATTCCTTGTGCAGGGAGTCCAGCAAATGGGCAGCAACCTTGCCCAAGACGAATGCGTCAGGACGGATGCGTCAGGCGGCATTCGCGCCTGGTCGGGCGGCCAGATAGCCGGCCATCCGGTCCATCGCGGCCTCGATGTTCTCCAGGGAGTTGGCATAGGAAATCCGGAGGTAGCCTTCGCCGAAGGCCCCGAAGGAGGTGCCGCGGATGGTGGCGACACCGGCTTCTTCCAAGAGGCCGGCCTCAAGGTCCTGCGAGCTCAGCCCCGTTCCGGTGATGTTGGGAAAGGCATAGAAGGCGCCGCGCGGTGTGACGCAGTCGATGCCGGGCAGCCCGTTCAGCCGCGCCGTCACCGCTTGGCGGCGCTGGTCGAAGGCAGTCATCATCTGGTCGACAGCGTCCTGCGGGCCGGTGAGGGCGGCAAGCCCGGCCCACTGTGCGGCCGCATTGACGCAGGAGTGGGCATTGATGGCCAGGCGCATCGCCCCCTCGACCAGGGACTTGGGCCAATAGCCGTAGCCCATGCGCCAGCCGGTCATGGCGTAGGTCTTGCTCCAGCCATCGAGCAGGATGACCCGGTCGCGCAGGGCTTCGTAACCCAACAGGCTGGCGTGCTCCTCGCCGTTATAGAGCATGCGGCTGTAGATCTCGTCGGACAGCACGGCGACGCGCGGCCGCGCGGCAAGCGCTTCGGCAAGGCGGTCGATCTCCGCCTTGGGCGTGACGCCGCCCGTGGGGTTGGCCGGGCTGTTGAGAATGAGCAGCCGGGTGCGGGGCGTGATGCGTGCCATGACGTCGTCGGCCGAAAAGGCGAAGCCCTGGTCTTCGAGCAGCGGGTAGGGGACCGGCGTCGCACCGCTGTAGGCGATGGCGGACTCGTAGATCGGAAAGCCCGGATTGGGATAGAGGATCTCGGCACCGGGCTCGCCGAACATCAGGATGGCGAACCACATGGTCACCTTGCCGCCGGGGACGATGAGGACTTGGCCCGGGTCCAGCGGGCCGCCGGCGCGCGGCTCCAGATGGGCCGCTACCGCCTCGCGCAGGGGCATGATGCCCTCGGCGGCCGTGTAGCCGTGCTGCCCGTCCTTGAGCGCCTTGATGCCCGCCTCGACGATGTGCGGCGGCGTGGGGAAGTCCGGCTGGCCGATCCCGAGGTTGATGATCGAGCGGCCTTCGTCTTCCAGCGCCTTTGCCCGCGCCAGCACGCGAAAGGCGCTTTCGGTGCCGAGGCGGCCCATGGCTGTGGCGGGAATCATGCGTCGCCCTCTCTGGACGTGTTGGGAGGCTGGCAGCTTGCGGGTGTCGAGCCTCGCCCTTAACTGAGATGAGGGACGCCAACAAGCGAAAGACGGCCGAAATCCTGCAAATGACGGCCGGTTTGCCGCTTGACGCTGCTACCTCGGCGGCGCTAGGTACCGCCCTTCGATGGTGGCCGTAGCTCAGTTGGTTAGAGCGCCGGATTGTGATTCCGGAGGCCGTGGGTTCAAGTCCCATCGGCCACCCCAAACCCACGAAACTCTATGCAGGGGCAGAGCTAGGTCGCGGCTTCGTCGTCGGCGCCAAGGGCTTGCTGCAGCAATTCGTGCGCCTGCCGATGGTCGGGGGCGAGCAGGAGGACTTCCTGGCAGGCGATCGCCGCCTCGTCGCGGCGCCCTTGTGCCAGAAGGCAGCGGCCCAGGCCGACGAAGGCCTCGATCAGGTTCGGGCTGGCATCGAGGGCCAGGCGCAGGTGCGCCTCCGCCGTCTGCACCCAGCCGAGCGCCTCGAAGGTCCGACCGAGGCCGAGATGGGCGCGGGCGTCCCGGCTGTTGAGTCGGAGCGCGCGTTGATAGAGCAGCAGCGACTCGTAGAGCTGCCCCTCGGCACGGCGAATGCCGCCGAGATGGAGCAGGGCGGGGAGGTTCCGCGGGTCTTGCTCGAGAACGCGGTCGAGCAGTTGTCCGGCACGGGCCAGGTTGCCGGCTTCCCCATGGCGGATCGCTTCGCGCAGTAGGCCTGAAGAGACCGCCAAGACCTGGGCGGCCTTGGCCCGCGGCTGCACGCCGGCCGCTTCGACGGAGACGGCCGGCGCCGCTGGCTGAAAGGCCAGGGGACTGCGTTCGGGGGCAACACGCCAGGTCATGGGCCGTGAGTCTGCGGGAGAATGGCAAACGCCCGATGAAGAACAACCCTTCAACGCAGAGACTAGTGTGTTGGTTTTAAAGCCTCTATGATGCCCGCATCGCTGTGTTTCGGGAACGTTAAGACTATAAACCACATTATTTTCATTGAGTTGGCCCATGCCGCCTCGAACCCGCATGACCTTGGCGTCTGCGACAGGCTGCAACAGTTTTCCGGTCCGGAAGCTTGGCGTGGGAGAATACACTGCCCGTTGACATTTCTGCGCAAGACTTGCGCCGGCAAGATTTGTTAACGCAACAGCGCGCGATGCAGGAAACCTCCGTAAGGGGGGCTCGACGACTCAAAAGAAAGGAACAATTCCATGCGGCAAGTCGATTGGCATTACGACATTCGATTTCGTCTCAATGAGGCTGGCGACGCCTTCCTGGTGCAGGCCACGCGGTCCGCGGAGGAGCGCGACGGCGAGGAGACATTCACCGTCGAGGACAGCACGCGTGAGCTGCGCCCCTATGAGCTCAACTGGCTGAGCACCCTAACGCGCTTCCTGCAGCAAAAGATGCTGGAGGAGGGC
>JANQIA010000455.1 GCA_028282405.1 Rhodovibrionaceae bacterium | reverse complement strand
GCGGTCTTCGAGCTGATGGTGCGCTGCGAGCGGGATCTCCCCATGGTCAAGACCATGCTGATCCCCGAGGCCTGGCGGCCGAGCGACCCGCTGCCGGACAGCCACAAGGCGCTCTACAGCTACTGCAACACGGTGATGGAGCCTTGGGACGGTCCGGCGGCCATCTGCGCCTACGGCGGGCGCTGGCTGCTCGCCGGCCTCGACCGCAACGGCTTGCGGCCCCTGCGCTACACCGTCACCGCCGACGGCCTGCTTTTCGCCGGCTCGGAAACCGGCATGGTGCGCATCGACGAGGAAAGCGTGCTGGAGAAGGGCCGCCTCGGCCCCGGCGAGATGATCGCCGTCGATCTCGTGACCGGCACCCTCTATCACGACCGGCCGCTGAAGGATCTCCTGGCCGAGCGCCAGCCCTTCAGCGACTGGACCGGCCGCACCACGGTGATCGACGACCTGATCAAGCCGGACCACGGCGAGCCGGTCGACTTCTCGACCGAAGAGCTGCGCCGCCGCCAGCTCGCCCACGGCATGAGCCTGGAAGACCTGGAGCTGCTGCTGCATCCCATGGTCGAGATGGAGAAAGAGGCCGTCGGCTCCATGGGCGACGACACGCCGCTCGCCGTGCTGTCGGACAAGTACCGTGGCCTGCACCACTTCTTCCGGCAGAACTTCAGCCAGGTGACCAACCCGCCGATCGACTCCCTGCGGGAGAAGCGGGTGATGACCCTGGCCACGCGCCTCGGCAACCTCGGCAACATCCTGGCCGAGGACCCGAACCAGTGCGACATGCTGCAGCTCAACTCGCCGGTGCTGTCCAACGCCGAGTTCGAGGCCATGCGCAGCTACATGGGCGCCGGCGCCGTCGAGATCGACTGCACCTTCGCCCCCGCTGAGGGGCCCAACGCCCTGCGCCAGGGCATCATCCGGGTGCAGAACGAGGCCGAGGACGCGGTGCGCGGCGGCTGCCTGCACGTCATCCTCTCGGACAAGGCGCAAGGCCCGGAGCGCGCGTCCATCCCGATGATCCTGGCGACCGGGGCGGTGCACACGCACCTGACGCAGCAGAAGCTGCGCACCTTCGTCTCGCTCAACGTCCGCTCCGGCGAATGCCTCGACGTGCACTACTTCGCCGTGCTGATCGGCGTGGGCGCGACCACGGTCAACGCCTATCTGGCGCAGGAGTCCATCGCCGACCGTCACCGCCGCGGCCTGTTCGGCGAGATGGGTCTGGAGGAATGCGTCCAGCGCTTCACCAAGGCGGTGGACGACGGCCTCCTGAAGGTGATGTCCAAGATGGGCATCTCGGTGATCTCCTCCTACCGCGGCGGCTACAACTTCGAGGCCGTCGGCCTGTCGCGCACCCTGGTCGACGAGTTCTTCCCCGGCATGCCCAGCCGCATCTCCGGCATCGGCCTGGCCGGCATCGAGCAGAAGCTCTTGGAGCTGCACGAGCGCGCCTGGAACGAGGCGGCGGTCACCCTGCCGGTCGGCGGCTTCTACCGCTACCGCCGCGGCGGCGAGGCACATAGCTGGGAGGGGGCGCTGATCCACACCCTGCAGGCCGCCGTCGCCAACGACTCCTACGCGACCTACAAGCGCTTCAGCGGCGGCATGGCGAACCTGCCGCCCTCGGCACCGCGCGACCTGCTGGACTTCCGCAGCGAAGGCATCGAGCCGGTGGCGCTCGACGACGTCGAGTCGATCACCGCCATCCGCAAGCGCTTCGTCACGCCGGGCATGTCGCTCGGCGCGCTCTCGCCCGAGGCGCACGGCACCCTCAACATCGCCATGAACCGCATCGGCGCCAAATCCGACAGCGGCGAGGGCGGCGAGGACCCGAGCCGCTTCACCCCACGGGCCAACGGGGACAACGAGAACTCGGCCATCAAGCAGGTCGCCTCCGGCCGCTTCGGCGTCACCGCCGAGTATCTCAACCAGTGCCGCGAGATCGAGATCAAGGTGGCGCAGGGCGCCAAGCCCGGCGAGGGCGGGCAGCTCCCCGGCTTCAAGGTCACCGATATGATCGCCAAGCTGCGCCACTCGACGCCGGGGGTGATGCTGATCTCCCCGCCGCCGCACCACGACATCTATTCGATCGAGGACCTGGCGCAACTCATCTACGACCTCAAGCAGATCAACCCGGACGCCAAGGTCTGCGTCAAGCTGGTGGCGCGCAGCGGCATCGGCACCATCGCGGCCGGCGTGGCCAAGGCCAAGGCCGACGTCATCCTGATCTCCGGCCACAACGGCGGCACCGGCGCCAGCCCGCAGACCTCAATCAAGTATGCCGGCATTCCCTGGGAGATGGGCCTCTCCGAGGTCCACCAGGTGCTGACCCTGAACAAGCTGCGCCACCGGGTGCGGCTGCGCACCGACGGCGGCCTCAAGACCGGCCGCGACATCGTCATCGCCGCCATCCTGGGCGCCGAGGAGTACGGCATCGGCACGGCGGCGCTGGTCGCCATGGGCTGCATCATGGTGCGGCAGTGCCACTCCAACACCTGCCCGGTCGGCGTCTGCACCCAGGACCAGGACCTGCGCGACAAGTTCACCGGCACGCCGGAGAAAGTGGTCAACCTCTTCAGCTTCATTGCCGAGGAGGTGAGGGAGATCCTCGCCGACCTGGGGGTGACTTCGCTGAACGAGGTGATCGGGCGCACCGACCTGCTGCAGCAGGTCAGCCGCGGCGCCGCCCACCTGGACGACCTGGACCTCAACCCGCTCCTGACCAGCGCGGACAGCAGCGGCCTGCCGCAGTTCTGCACCCTGGAAGGCCGCAACGAGGTGCCCGACACCCTGGACGCCGCCTTCATCGCCGACGCCGGGCCGCTGTTCCAGGACGGCGAAAAGATGCAACTGCAGTACAACGTGCGGAACACGCACCGGGCCATCGGCACCCGTCTCTCGGCCATGATCACCCGGCAGTTCGGCATGGAGGGCCTGCAGCGCGACCACATCACCGTGCGCCTGCGCGGCTCGGCCGGCCAATCGCTCGGCGCCTTCGCCGTGCAGGGCCTCAAGCTCGAGGTCTTCGGCGACGCCAACGACTACGTCGGCAAGGGTCTCTCGGGCGGCACCATCGTGGTGCGCCCGCGCATGCGCTCGCCGCTGGAGAGCCAGAAGAACACCATCATCGGCAACACGGTGCTCTATGGCGCCACGGCCGGACGTCTCTACGCCGCCGGTCAGGCGGGCGAGCGCTTCTGCGTGCGCAACTCCGGCGCCACGGCGATCGTCGAGGGCTGCGGCTCCAACGGCTGCGAGTACATGACCGGCGGCACCGCCGTCATCCTCGGCAAGGTGGGCTACAACTTCGCCGCCGGCATGACCGGCGGGATGGCCTTCGTCTACGACCCCGAGGACCAGCTGCCCTCGCGCATCAACAGCGACAGCGTCATCTTCCAGCGGCTGCAGACCGAGCACTACGAGACCCTGCTGCAGGAGCTGATCGCCGAGCAGGTGAAGGAGACCCAGTCGCGCTTCGCCGAGGGTCTCCTGATCGAATGGGCGACCGCGCGGCGCCACTTCTGGCAGATCGTGCCCAAGGAGATGCTGAGCCGGCTGGAGCATCCGGTCACCCTGCCGCTGGTCGCCGAAGAGCGGGCGTAAGACAGGTGGCCGGGCTCGCGCTCCGCGCCGCCGAGCCTGCGGACATCGCCTTCATCCGCGGGCTCGAGCAGCGCGACGACTATGCTGCTTTCATCTTTCGCTGGAGCCAGGCCGAGCACGAGGCCGTGCTGGCCGCGCCCGACAAGCGCACCCTGATCGCCGACGACGACGCGGGCGCGTCCGTGGGCTTCGCCATCCTGCGCAACATGGCGGGCGATGCCGTGCCCTATCTGGTGCGCATGGCCGTCGCCAAGCCGGGTGAGGGTTTGGGCCGCGCGCTGCTCGCCCAGGTCTGCGACTGGGTCTTCGCCGAGTCGGCGGCACCCCGGCTGGAGCTCGACGTCTTCGAGGACAACACGCGGGCCCAGGCGCTCTATCGCCGCTTGGGCTTCGTCGTGGAGCGGATGAGCGAAGCGCCGGTCGACCGGCCGAGCGGCGCGCCGGCACGCCTGATCTACATGTCCCGGACACGGGACTCTGCATAACCCCACACCCGAACGGAGAGTTGCGGCGCATCGCGGCGCACGCTAGAGCCTTTTGCTATTCCATTGAAAAGGCTTTGCACCCGCGCCGATGCGCATCCTCTACCACCTGCCCCTCGACCCCGGCAGCCGCAAGGTTCGCCTCATCCTGGCCGAGAAGGGCGTCACCGCCGAGCTGAAGACCGAAGCCGTTTGGGAACGGCGCGAAGGCTTCCTGCGTCTCAACCCCGCCGGCGAGGTGCCGGTGCTGGTTGAGGACGACGGCACCGTGCTGTCCGACGCCTCGGTCATCTCCGAGTACATCGAGGAGCTCTATCCCGACCCGCCGCTGTTGGGCGAAGCGCCGATCGACCGGGCCGAGGCGCGCCGCCTGATGCGCTGGTTCGAGACCAAGTTCGCCCGCGAGGTCTCCAGCCTCTTGCTGGAAGAGAAGATGATGAAGCGGCTGTTGAAGCAGGGTACGCCGGACTCGGCGACCGTCCGCGTGGCAGCGCAGAACATTCACTACCATCTCGACTACATCGGCTGGCTCTGCGAGCGGCGGCGCTGGCTGGCCGGCGACGACGTCAGCCAGGCCGACCTGACGGCGGCGGCGCATATCTCCTGCATCGACTACCTCGGCGACGTGCCCTGGGAGGAGCACCAGGAGGCGCGCGACTGGTACGCCCGCATCAAGTCCCGGCCCTGCATGCGCGGCATCCTCGCCGACGTGCTCCCCGGCTACGCCCCGCCCAAGCACTACTCCGACCCCGATTTTTAGGGTTAGCTCGAGATCGGCCCACACCCACGACGTCACCCTTGGGCGAGCCACGAAGTGGCGAGTTCCGAGGGCTCGTGGAGCGAGTTGCCGAAGGCACGGGGGAGTTCCGTGCAGGCCGGTGGGTGGATGCTCGGAACTCGGCCCCGGGCCTAACGGCCCTGTGGACCTCGCCCAAGCATGACATTTTGGGCGTGCTTGCGGACGACGCAGCCCCACAAATCGTCACCCCGGCCTTGAGCCGGGGTCCATTCCAAGGCCGGCGCGAGCATCTCCATGGTTCCCGGCTCGCGGGCTTCGCCCTTGGCCGGGATGACAGTCTGAGAAAGGCCGCGGAGGCGCAGCATCACAAGCTGTCACATCGCCCCAATAAAGACCTGCGACAAAGTATGGAGATGCGGTCCGGGGCGGTCTCGGCTATCCAGACCGCAATGAGACGCAGTGTCAGGTATCGCGCCGCCAGCCTTCTCGCCGTGCTGGCCATTGTTCTGCAGGGTCTGCTGCCGGGGACGCTCGCCGTTGCCGAGTCGAAGGACATCGACGTCTCGCGTTTCATCTGCGCACCCTCCGGGCAGGTATCGGCGGACGCCAAGGCGGCGCTCGAGGCGCTGGCGAAGCTCCTCGGCGAGGAGGCGCCCGAGCATCCGTCGTTTGACGGGCATTGCCCGCTTTGCACCCTCGTTCAGGCCATGCCGCTGCCCGAGCCCGTCACTCTGGCGGCGCCTGCCGGGCTTGTCTCCGTCGCGCTTCATGTGCGGCACGAATCCGACCGTCTTGTGCGCAAGGCGCAGGGGCCGCCTCTCGGGTCTCGCGGACCTCCCCTTCATCTCTGAACGAAAGACACTCGACCGGCGCCCATGAGGCGCCGTTTCCGGGCGCGCCGCCCGCTTGCGCGCGCTCACTTTTCCGTTCGCGAGACACCCCTATGCAATCGAGTTTCTATCGCCGCCTCCTCTGCGGAGCGGTGCTGGCGGCGATCGCCGCACCGACCTTCGCGCAAGTCCCCGAGTCCTCCTCGCCGCTAAGCAATGCGGCACCCTCCGAAACCGAACGGTCCACCGGGGCCATAGAGCTTGAACCGATCCGCGTGCCGGGGCCCAGTCCTGCCATGGACGAGGCGCAGGACGCGCTCGATCTGCGGGCCGGCGGCACGTCGGTCATCGGTGCGGAGGACTTCGAAGACGGCCGCGCAACGACCCTGAGCGACGTTCTATCCTTCGCCCCGGGCGTGCTGACCCAGACCCGCCACGGCGAGGAGACCCGCCTGTCCATCCGCGGCTCGGGCATTCAGCGCGGCTTTCAACTGCGCGGCATCCAGCTTTACCAGGACGGCATTCCGTTGAACCTCGCCGACGGGTCGGGCGATTTCCAATCGATCGATCCGCTGGCCATCGATTTCGTTGAAATCTGGCGGGGCGGCAGCGCGCTGGAGTACGGCTCCAGCTCGCTTGGCGGCGCGATCAATTTCGTCACGCCGACCGGGCGGACCGTGGCGCCGCTGACTGTCCGGCTCGATGCCGGCTCCTTCGGGCTGTGGCGCGGCAACGTTCAGGCTGGCGGTGCGCAGGGGGACTTCGATGGCATCGTCGGCTTCACCGCGGGCAAGCAGGATGGCTGGCGGGATCAATCCGCGACCCGGGCGAAACGCGCGTCGGCGAACTTCGGCTACAGCATCGACGAGACGCTGGAGGCGCGCCTCTTTCTCAACTACGTCGATTCCGAGCTGGAGTTGCCGGGACCCCTGTCCCTCGCCCAGGTCGAGGACGACCCGGACCAGGCGGGCCGCAACTACAGCGAGCTTGATGCCTCGAACGACTACATCTTGAAGCGGGCCGCCGGGCGGCTTGCCTGGGTTCCGGCCGCCGACAGCGAGGTCATCGCCTCGGTCTTCTATTTCGAGCGGGACCGCAATCATCCGACGATCTTCGGCATTCTCGATCAGGATGTGCGAAACATGGGGTTCGACGTCCGGGGCGTTCTCGATTTTGCCGAGACCGATGCGGCACGGCGGCTGGTGGTCGGCGTCTCCGCCGCGCGTTATCTCGGCAAAGAGGACCGCTTTACGAATGACGGCGGCGAGCCGGGCACCTATCGCGGCCGGACGGATCTCGACGGGCGGACCTACGTCGCCTACGGCGAATACTCCCACGGTCTCAGCGATGCCCTGACGGTCCAGGCGGGCGCGCAGTTCACCCGCGCCGACCGGGAACTGGACAACCAGGCATCGCCGGCGCGGAGCTATGACGAGACGTTCTACGGGCTCAGCCCGAAGCTCGGCCTGCTCTACGACCTTGACGAGTCCAACCAGCTCTACACGAGTGTCAGCCGCAGCTTCGAGCCCGCCCCTTTCGGAGAAGCCCGGGTTCTGCCCGATCTGCCGCTGCCGGACGCGCAGGAAGCGACGACCTACGAGATCGGCTGGCGTCACCGTTCCGACCGGCTGCACCTTGAAGCGGCCGGCTACTATTCGAAGATCGACAACGAGTTCCTGGCGCTGGTCGACGAGAACGGCGCCTCCCTCGGAACGACCAACGCCGACGCGACGCTCCATCGCGGCGTCGAGCTCGGTGCGAGCCTGGCGGTGAGCGAGAGCGTCACGCTGCAGGCCAGCTACCTTTGGAGCGACTTCCGCTTCGACGACGACGTCACCTTCGGCGACAACCAGATCGCCGGCATTCCGCCCCACAGCCTCAACGCACGCCTGTCATGGACGCCGCTGCCCTGGCTGACGATCACGCCCATGGTCGAATGGCGCGGCGGCGAGACTTGGATAGATCATGCCAACAGCGTCAAGGACGATGGCTATACCTTGTTGCATCTGGGCTTCTCGGGCGATTTGCCGGACGTCCCGGAGTGGGATGTGGACTGGGACGTGCAGTGGTTCGTCGATATCCGGAACCTGACGGACCAAAGGTACATCTCCACCACGCTGGTGCGGGACGATGTGAACGGACTCGACACGGTCAGCTATTTTCCCGGCGAGCCCCGCTCGATCTTCGGCGGGATCCGCTGGCGGTACTGACGGTGCCGCATCACAGACTGTCACCCCGGCCTTGATCCGGGGTCCATTTCTCCGCCTGCGTGAGCATCTCCATGGTTCCCGGCTCGCGGGCTTCGCCCTTGGCCGGGATGACATGCAGAGCGTAGCTGCGACCACCGAGCCATTCCCTCACGGCTCCGGGTGAAAGGGGGTCGGGGACTCGCCAACAGTCTCAACCTACTCCCGGTCCAACTTGGCGATGTTGGACTCGGCGGCGAAGGCCTCGGCGGTGCCGGGGGCCAGGCTCAGCACCCGCTGCCAGTCGCTGCGGGCGCCGGCGAGATCGCCGCTCAGGCGGCGGATGTTGCCGCTCTCAAGCAGTGCCACGGGATCGTTCGGCGCGATGGCGAGCGCCCGGCCGATGTCGTCGAGGGCCAGGTCGATCAGCTCCAGCAGCCGCCGGGCGCTGGCACGATAGACCAGAATGTCGCTGCGCTCCGGCGCCAGATCGAGGGCGCGGTCCAACGCGTCGGTGGCGCCCCAGTAGTCCTCCAGCTCGGCGCGAAACAGCGCGAGATCGACCCAAAGCTCCACGTCGTCGGGGTTGAGATGCAGCGCCCGCCGGGCCAGGGCAGATGCCTTGTCGGGCCGTCCGGCCAAGGCCCAGGCTTGCGCCCCCTCCGCCATCATCGCCGGGCGCTGGGCCAAAACGACGCTGTCCGCCAAGAGCTCCAGCCGCGCTGCCCCCTCGGCATAGCGGCCCAGCGTCAACAACGCGGCGGCGGCGCACTGGATGGCCGGCGCCCCGGCGCCATCGGCTTCGCGGGCGAGGGCGAACTCCAGCGCGCCCTCTGGGTCGCGCTTGGCACGGTCCAGGCAGCGCAGATAGTCCTCCTCGCCGTAGACCTGCGGGGCCGGCGCTTGCGCCGCAGCATTCGGGGGCGTCAGCGCCAGTAGAAGAAGGGCGAGCAGCGCGGCGAGGCCGCCCCTTGGCGGACTTGACCTGGGATACGACATGATCAGAGCTATGGGTCGGCGGCGCTGTTGCCGCAAGACCCGCGCCAGAGAGAACGCCCAGAAGAGTCCCATGTCCGAGCCTGCCATGACCCCTCACCTGCTCTGCTTCGGCTGCGGCTATGTGGCCGAGACGCTGGCCTTACGCCTCTTGCGCGAGGGCTGGCGAGTCAGCGGCACCACCCGCGACGCTGAGAGGGCAAAGGCGCTGCAGGCGCACGGCATCGAACCGCTGATCTTCGACGGCGAGACGCCGATCGCGGACTTCGCCGAGGTGGCCGGCGACGTCACCCACGTGCTCCACTCGGTGCCGCCGCGCGAGGACGGCGACCCAGTGCTGAATTTGCACGGCGAAGCCCTGGCCGCCCTGCCGCATCTCATGTGGTTCGGATATCTCTCGACCACCGGGGTCTACGGCGACCACGGCGGCGCCTGGGTCACCGAGGAGAGCGCCCTCAAGGCGACCAGCGCGCGGTCTCGCCGGCGGGTCGAGGCCGAAGCCGCCTGGCAGACGCTCTTGGCGCGCCACGGCCTGCCGCTGCATGTCTTCCGCCTGGCCGGCATCTACGGCCCCGGCCGCAACCAGCTCACCGCCCTGCGGCAGGGCCGCGCGCGCCGCATCGCCAAGCCGGGCTACGTCTTCGGCCGCATCCACGTGGAGGACATCTGCCGGGCGCTGGAGGCCTCCAGCGCCAACCCGCAGCCGGGCGCGGTCTACAACCTGGCCGACGACCTGCCGGAGGAGCCGGAGGTGGTGGTCGCCTATGCCGCCGAGCTGCTCGGCATCGCGCCGCCGCCCTTGGTGCCCTTCGACGAGGCCGAGCTTTCGCCCATGGCCAAGAGCTTCTATCTCGACTGCCGCCGCGTCTCCAACCAGCGCCTGCGCGAAGAGCTCGGCGTCGCCCTCGCCTACCCGACCTACAAGGAGGGGCTGAGGGCTTTGGCGGAGGACGAGGCCAGCTCTGGCTGAAGCCGGGTCGGGGGCGGCTCCCTCATATCGTCATGCTTGGGCGAGGCCCACAGGGCCGAGTTCCGAGCATCCACGGAAAGGCTTGGCGCAGGCTGATGGGTGGATCCTCGGGACGCGCCGCTGCGCGGTGCACCCAAGGATGACAGTATGAGCGAAAGCGGCGCGCCCCAACACCACAAGCTGTCACCCCGGCCTTGAGCCGGGGTCCATATGTGGACGGCCCCCTTGTTGCAAGAGCGGGAAGTTGGTTTTGACCGGGTCGCTTGCGTCCATATGTCCG
>JANQIA010000439.1 GCA_028282405.1 Rhodovibrionaceae bacterium | reverse complement strand
CTCTGGACCCGCGTTCAGCCCGACTTCATCCGCGTCGACGCCGACGAGGTCACCTATCCGGCCCATGTCATCCTGCGCTACCGACTGGAGCGCCAGCTGCTCGACGGCACGCTCGACCTGGCCGAGCTGCCCGAAGCCTGGAACGACGGCATGGACAGCCTCTTGGGAATCCGGCCGCCCGACGACCGGCTCGGCTGCCTCCAGGACATTCATTGGTTCTTCGGCGCCTGGGGTTATTTCCCAACTTATACCTTGGGCGCCATGACGGCGGCGCAGCTCTACCAGGCGGCCGATGAGCAGCTTCCGGAGCTGTCCGAGAGCCTGAGGGCAGGCGATTTTCGGCCGCTCATGCAGTGGCTTAGGGAAAATGTCCACAGCCAGGGCTCGCGCCTGTCGGGCGATGCGCTGATCGCGGCGGCAAGCGGTCGTCCGCTTGACCCCGAAGTGTTCAAGGCACACCTTAGGCGACGCTATCTCGACGCCTAGAGCGTGCCGGTCGAAGCTGGAACTGCGAAGATTACGAACGGGCCATGCAGTATATCTCGACACGCGGAGCGGCGCCCGTCATCGGTTTCGATGACGCGCTGCTGACCGGCCTGGCCCGCGACGGCGGCCTCTACGTCCCCGCCGAATGGCCGCAGTTCTCGACGGACGCGCTGGAAGAGCTTCAAGGGCTCGACTATCCCAGCCTCGCCGTGCGCATCATGCGCCCCTTCGTTGCCGGCTCCCTGATCGAGGAGCGCCTGCCGGAGCTGGTCGCCAAGGCCTACGAGAGCTTCGAGCATCAGGCCGTCGTGCCGCTGGTGCAGCTCGGCCCCAATCTCTGGCTGATGGAGCAGTTCCACGGCCCGACCTTGGCGTTCAAGGACGTGGCCATGCAGTTGCTCGGCCAGCTCTTCGATGCCGTCCTGGAGGCGAAGGACCAGCACATCACCATCGTCGGCGCCACCTCCGGCGACACCGGCGCCGCCGCCATCGAGGCCTGCCGCGGCCGCAAGCGCATCAACATCGTCATCCTGCACCCAAAGGACCGTGTCTCCGAGGTGCAGCGGCGGCAGATGACCACCGTGCAGGCGCCCAACGTCCGCAACTTGGCGATCGAAGGCACCTTCGACGACTGCCAGGATCTCTTGAAGGCGATGTTCAACGATCAGACCTTCCGTCAGGAGGTCGGGCTGTCCGCGGTGAACTCCATCAACTGGGCGCGGGTGATGGCGCAGATCGTCTATTACTTCGCCGCCGGCGCCGCGCTGGGGACGCCGCAGCAACCCATCGCCTTCTCTGTGCCAACAGGCAACTTCGGCAACGTCTTCGCCGGCTATGCGGCGATGCAGATGGGCCTGCCGGTCAGCCGCCTGATCATCGGCTCCAACGCCAACGACATCCTGACCCGCTTCTTCGCCAGCGGCGAAATGAGCATTCGGGCGGTGCGGCCGAGCTATTCGCCCTCCATGGACATTCAGGTCTCGAGCAATTTCGAGCGCTTCCTCTTCGACATCTACGGACGCGACGGCGCCGTGACGGCCGGAGCCATGACCGAGTTTCGCCGGCGCGGCGTGCTGCACGTCAGCGACGAGCAGGCCCAGCACGCTCGGCAGCACTTCCATGGCTACAGCCTGAACGACGAC
>JANQIA010000416.1 GCA_028282405.1 Rhodovibrionaceae bacterium | reverse complement strand
TGCCGGACGGCGAGCGCCGCGGCATCAACACCCAGGTCTACACCACCAACGAGATCCGCCGGGTGGCCGCCGTCGCCTTCGAGCTGGCGCGCAAGCGCGGCAGCAAGCTCTGCTCGGTCGAGAAGGCCAACGTCATGGAGTCCGGCGTGCTGTGGCGCGAGGAGGTCACCAAGCTGCACGGCGAGGGCTATGAGGACGTGGAGCTGAGCCACATGTACGCCGACAACTGCGCCATGCAGCTCGTCCGCTATCCCAAGCAGTTCGACGTCATTGTCACCGACAACCTCTTCGGCGACATGCTCTCGGACGCCGCCGCCATGCTGACCGGTTCGCTCGGCATGCTGCCCTCCGCCTCGCTCGGCGCCACCGACGAGACCGGCCGGCGCAAGGCGCTCTACGAGCCGGTACACGGCTCTGCCCCGGACATCACGGGGCAAGGCAAGGCTAACCCGCTGGCCACCCTGCTGAGCTTTGCCATGGCGCTGCGCTACAGCTTCGATCTCGGTGACGACGCCGACCTGATCGAGCGCGCGGTTGAGAAGGTGCTGGCCGACGGTAAGCGCACCGGCGATATCGCAGGCCCCGGCGGTCAGGCGATCTCGACCGAGGCCATGGGCAGCGCCTTGATCGAAGAGCTCGACCGCATGGCGGCGTGAGGCCGGGACTGAGTCCGAGCGGGCTTATCCCAAGATTGTCAATTGACCCGGACTCTCAGGCTGCTACCTTCATGTCATCACCAACCGACTTTGGAAGCCGATTGATGACAACCTTAACGAAGAGCATCGCGCTCGCGGCCGCGCTGGCCTTCCTCGGCGGCGCCTCGGCCATGGCTGGCCCCGGCTGCAACTACGGCCACAGCCAGACCGTAAGCAACAATCCGGAAGTCTCTCAGCAGTCGGTCAAGACGGCCGAGACCGCGCCCACGCAGACTCCGAAGCCTGCGGGCGTTGACCTGACGATCGAGACGGCGGACGCCGGCAAGACCGATACGACCAAGGAGAAGACCGCGAACTAGCGGCCTGCGTGCAGATATCGACTGCTCCGGGGCCGCTCCATCGAAGCGGCCCTTTTCATTTCTGGAGAGGCTTCAGTTCCGGGTCGGGCCGCTGGTTTTGAGGTGCTGCTGCAGCTCCGGCTCCAAGCGGCCGGAAATCCAGAGGAAGAACATGCGGAAGTCGCTGATCAGCGACCAGACGGGATAGGTGAAGGTGGCCGGCCGGTTGCGCTCGACGAAAGCGTGCGAGAGCCAGGCGAAGGCATAGCCGCAGACGATGGCCGCCAGCAGCATCCAGCCGCTCAGGGTGGCGAGGGAGCAAGCGAGCAGAGCCAGCGCGAGGGCCGTGCCGACGTAGTGCAAACGGCGGGTTTCCGGCTTGCTGTGTTCGTTGAGGTAGAAGGGCCAAAACTCGTCGTAGGTCGTCGGGGGAGCCTCCGACGGGGCGGCGGTTTCGGTCCGGATTTCGCTTTGCTGGGGTGCCATTGTGCGCTGCAGCGTTCGTGATTAGGTTCCAACCTTACAGATAGAGAATGGGATTTTCGTGATGGGCTACAAGGTTGCGGTCGTCGGTGCGACCGGTGCGGTCGGCAAGGAACTGCTGACGACGTTGGCGGAACGGGAGTTTCCGGCCGACGAGGTGGTGGCGCTGGCTTCGGACCGTTCGGCGGGTCAGTTGGTCTCCTTCGGCGAGGACGACGAGCTGACCGTGCAGGACCTGGCGAAGTTCGACTTCAAGGGCATCGACATCGGGCTCTTCTCGCCGGGCGCCAAGGTTTCCGCGGAATTCGCCCCGCGCGCGGCCGCGGCCGGGGCCATCGTGGTCGACAACACCTCCCAGTTCCGGATGGACCCGGACGTGCCGCTGGTGGTGCCGGAGGTCAACGGCGACGCCATCGCCGCCTATCCGCGGCGCAACATCATCGCCAATCCCAACTGCTCGACCATCCAGATGGTCACGGCACTCAAGCCCCTGCACGAGATCGCCCCCATCCGCCGGGTGGTGGTGTCGACCTATCAGTCGGTCTCCGGCGCCGGAAAGGAGGCGATGGACGAGCTCTTCAACCAGACTCGGGCGATCTACGTGAACGACCCGATGAAGAAGGAGCAGTTCACCAAGCAAATCGCCTTCAACTGCATTCCCCATATCGACGTCTTCATGGACGACCGCTCGACCAAGGAAGAGTGGAAGATGGTGGTCGAGACCAAGAAAATCCTCGACCCGACGATCAAGGTCACGGCCACGTGCGTACGCGTACCCGTGTTCATCGGCCATGCCGAGGCGGTCAACGTGGAGTTCGACCAGGAGATCGAGTTGGACGAGGCCCGCGAGGCCCTGCGCAAGGCGCCGGGCATCGTGCTGTTCGACCACCCTGTCGACGAAGGCTATGTCACCCCGGCGGAATGCGTCGGTGAAGACGGCGTTTTCGTTAGCCGGCTGCGTGATGACCCGACCGTCGAGTTCGGCCTGAACATGTGGGTGGTCTCCGACAATCTGCGTAAGGGCGCCGCGCTCAACGCCGTGCAGATCGCCGAACGGCTGGTGGAAGAGTACCTCTAGACCTGCCGCTTTCCCTCGGCGAAGACCTGAGTCCAGGCTAGTACGCGTACGGCTTTTCGCAGACCCGTCGGCCAAAAGGGGTCGGCCTCTATCAGACTGCGTACGTCTGCAGTGTCCGGCGCCTCGACCAGCCAGAGACCGCCGGCCGGGGCAGTGTCCTGCGTGTCGGTCAGCGGACCGGCGGCGCGGATCTGCCCGCTGTTGCGCTCCAGAAAGGCGAGATGCGCGGCCATATGCTTGGCCCGCATCTCGGCCTTCTCGTCGTTGTCCTCGAACAGCACCGCATAGAGCATCGTGTCCTCTCAATTCGCTGGCGTTTGACGGTGGCGAGGATAGTTAGGCAGAATTGCCGCTTCACGATGCGATTTTGCCTTTTGAATCTGCAAAAATGCCGGGGTTCAACTGGGACGACCTGCGCTTCTTGCTGGCGCTGACCCGCAGCGGCTCGCTGGCGAGCGCAGCCAAACGCCTGGGCGTCAACGAAAGCACCGTCGCGCGCCGCATCGACCGCCTCGAAGAGCGGCTGGGCGCGCGTCTGGTCGAACGCACGGGCAGCAGCCTGCACACGAGCGAGGCCGGCGCGCAGGTGCTGGCCGCGGCCGAGCGCATGGAACTCGAGGCACAGTCCATCGCAGGCCGGGTCGCCGGCGCCGACAGCCGGATTGCCGGCAAGGTGCGTCTCACCGCCGTGCCCATCCTGGTCAACCGGGTGCTGATGCCGGCCCTCCCGGCCCTGCTAACGGACCATCCGGCACTGGAGATCGAGCTGATCGCCGAGCCGCGCGACCTCAGCCTGATCAAGCGCGAGGCCGACATCGCCCTCCGGCTGGCCCGCCCGCGCCAGGAGACGCGCAACCTGGCCCGGCGCATCGGCACCCTCGACTACGCGGTCTATGGCCCGGCCGCGGCGGATACGGACCTTCTGCCCTGGGTCACCTATGAGGACAGCCTGACCGATCTGCCGCAGGCGCGCTGGATCGCCGAGCGGCTCAAGGCGGAGGAAGCGGCGGCCGCCCAGGTCAAGGTCAACGACGCCGAGGGGCTACTGCAAAGCCTGCGCGCCGGGCTGGGAAAGTCACTGCTGCCGACAAAGGTTGCCGCGCGCGATCCCGCGCTGCGCCGGCTGGAGGGCTATCCGGCGGGGCCGTCCCGCGAGCTTTGGCTGATCACGCATCCGGAGCTGAGGCGCCTGCCGCGCATCGGGGCCGTGACGGACTGGCTCGCGGCTCTTTTCAAATAATCCACGGCAAGGCTTCCCTCGCGGCAAGTTTTCTCTAGTCTTGCGGGCGGGGCTGTCGGTTTCCGTTAGGTCGGTGCATTTTGACGGAGCGCTTTTGTGGAGCGCGGTGCAGCACGCGCGAGCGCGGTGCAGCACGCGCGAGCGCGGTAAGCTGGAAAGAAGGGACCAACCCGAATGGACACGGTGCCCCTGAACGACAGGCCCCCCGAAGGGCGGCAAGCGAACGATACCGATCTGCGGCGCGCGGGCCTGCACCCCGATTTCTGGTATCCGGTGGCGCGCTCCGACGCTCTCAAGCGCAACAAGACCGTGGCGGCCCGCTTTGCCGGAGAGCCCATCGTCCTGGCCCGCGGCGAGGACGGCGCCTGCTTCGCCCTGGAGGATCGCTGCGCTCATCGGCAGGTACCGCTCCACCTGGGTGTGGTGGGCAAGGAAGGCCTGAAGTGCGGCTATCACGGCTGGACCTACGACGCGAGCGGCCGCTGCACCAACATCCCCTACCTCCGCGCCTCGGACGGCAGCCGCTGTCCAAACGGCGTCCGCAGCTACCCTTGCCGCGAGGCTTACGGTTTCGTCTTCGTCTTTCCGGGTGACGCGGCGAAGGCTCCGACCACGGCCTTTCCCGACATCCCGACCCACAGCGACCCGCGCTACAAGGTCCGCTACCTCGACCGCCAGGTCGACTGCCACTACTCCTTCATGCACGAGAACCTGATGGACATGAACCATCAGTTCCTGCACCGGCGGCTGATGGGCGGCATCAAGACCATCTATCTCGACAGGCGCCGCGGGGAGAACTGGGTCGAGGTCGACTACAGCTTCGGGCGGGTCAGCGGCAAGCAGAACTGGGGCGAGTGGTTCATCATCGGCAAGCGCCACGGTAAGCAGGCGCGCGAGCGCCGCGACCTGATGACCATCCGCACAGAGTACCCCTACCAGGGCCTGAAGTTCTGGGTGGAAGGCACTGACGAGCCGGCGCTCGACCTCTGGAACTGCTACATCCCGCTCGACAAGGAGCAGCGCACCAACCACACCTTCGGCATGATGATGATCCAGCGGCCCCCGATACCGGGCCTGATCAACCTGCTGTGGCCCTTCATCGTCTGGTTCACCGAGGGCATCTTCAAGGAAGACCGCCACATCGTCGAGCTGGAGCAGAAGGCCTACGACGCTCAGGGCGCAGACCGCAATCAGGAGATTTTCCCGATCATCCTCGACCTGCGGGAGCTGCTCGCCCGGGGCGGCGTGCCGCTCGACGGCTAGAGAGCTTCAAGCGATCAGGACCGGCGGAAAGACCTCCGGCGGCTCGACCAGCATGTCCTGCGCCGCGACCAAAGCCATCTCCCGCCGGCCTTCGCGCCGCGTTTCCCGCAAGATTGCGTATAGCGCCGACACCGCCAGCGACAGACACTCCGGCAGCGGCTGACCGACGAGATGGCGGGCGAGGAAGAGCGCGGTGAAGAGATCGCCGGTGCCGCCCACCGCCGCTTCGAAATCGATCTGCGGCGTGGCCACCTGCCAGGCTTTCTCCGCCGTGACCGCAAGCGCGCCGGTGCCTCGGGCATGGCGATGATCGCTTGGTACCGAAGTCACCAGCACGACCGGCGGCCCCTGCGCGATGAGCTGCCGCGCGGCCACGACGGCGCTCTCCGCATCGCCGGCCTCCCGGCCGGTCAAGCGGCTGAGCTCAAAGAGATTGGGGGCCAGGATGTCGCTCTGGGCAATCACCGGGCCGGAGAAGAAGTCCGCCACCTCTTCCTTGACGAAGAGACCCTTTCCCGTCGTGCCCATCACCGGGTCGCAGAGCCAAAGCGCCTGCGGATTGGCCGCTTTGACGGCCGCCACGGCCTCCAGCACCACTGCCCCCAAGGCGGCGCTGCCGAGATAACCGGTCAAGACCGCCCGGCAATCAGCCAGATCCGTGTTGCTGGCCAACCCCTCGAAGGTGCGGCGCAGGACATCGGCCGCGAAGACCTCGCCCTCGACCCGCGGATAGGCGGTGTTGTTGGAGAACTGCACCGTGTTGAGCGGCCAGATCTCGCAACCCAGGCGCTGCAGAGCGAAAACGGCCGCCGCGTTGCCGACGTGGCCGAGGACGACGTGAGACTGGATGGACAGCACGGCCATTGCGGTTTTTCGGGCTTGGCTTGGCGAACGGAAGCGACAGCTTCTTCTTTCTGCCAAGGCGCGTCAAAGCCGGCCGCCTGCCACTGCTGCCCAGTTGAGTGCAAAACTCCCTCTCTTGTCCGCTCCGCGGACACCCCCCACCCTGACCCTCCCCCTCAAGGGGGGAGGGAATTATGGTTTCACCGCAGTCCCTTACACCTCCCCCCTTGAGGGGGAGGTCGGCGCGCAGCGACGGGAGGGGGGTGTTGTGTAACGCCGACCCTGGCTTCGCCGAGGCGAGAAGGGCTTTGTCTACAGACAAGTCCCTGTCCTGCCCAACGACACGATACACAAGCCAATGCAGTGTCTTCCGCCCAACACCTCGACCTTTAGCCGGACAGCAGTGGCTGCCGGCCGCTTGTACCTTGGCCGTCGGTCACTATAGTCCCGGCTCGGTAGCCACAGGGAATTCGCGAGAGAAGAGGAAGAGAATGCCGGCCAACGTTCGTCCGCGCCGCAGTGTGCTTTACATGCCGGGCTCCAACACCCGCGCCCTCGAGAAGGGCCGCAGCCTGCCGGCCGACGCGCTGATCCTCGATCTGGAGGACGCGGTCGCGCCCGACGCCAAGACCGAAGCGCGCGCCAACATCGTCGCAGCCCTTGGTGAGGGCGGCTACGGCCGCCGCGAGATCATCGTTCGAACGAACGGTCTGGATACGGATTGGGGCGCCGAAGACATCGCCGCCATCGCCGCTGCCGGGCCGGACGCCATCCTGCTGCCGAAGGTCGAGAGCGCGGCCATGGTCCAAGACGCCGCCCAGCGCATGGCGGCTGCCGGCGCCTCCGAAGACGTTTCCATCATGTGCATGATGGAAACCCCGCTCGGCATCCTCAATGCGCAGGAGATCGCCGCGGCAAGCCCGCGCCTCTCCTGCCTGGTGATGGGCACCTCCGACCTGGTCAAGGACCTGCACGCAGCCCACACGCCTGAGCGCCTTCCGGTCCTGACCTCCCTTTCCCTCGTCATCCTGGCGGCGCGGGCCTATGGACTGGCGGTGGTCGACGGCGTGCACCTGGACCTGCAGGACGACGAGGGCTTCGGCGTCCAATGCCAGCAGGGCAAGGAGCTTGGCTTCGACGGCAAAACCCTGATCCACCCCAAGACCATCCCCGCAGCGAACGAGATCTTCGCGCCCTCGGCCGACGAGATCAGCGAGGCGCACCGCGTGATCGACGCCCATGCGACGGCCTCTGCCGAAGGCAAGGGCGTGGTGGTGCTCGACGGCAAGCTGATCGAGAACCTGCACGTGGAGAACGCCAAGCGCGTGGTTGCGACGGCAGAGGCCATCCAAGCGCTCGAACAGGCCGCGGCCTGAAACCACCCGGCCCCTGCGACAGAGCAACGGTCATGACCAAGACCAACAGCGGCAACTTCTTCGAAGACTTTGCCGTCGGGCAAGAGCTGCGCCACGCCACGCCGCGCACGGTGACCGAAGGCGATGTCTCGCTCTACACCGGACTCTACGGCTCCCGCTTCGCGCTGCAGTCCTCGGACGCCTTCGCCTATTCCCTCGGCCTGCCGCAAGCGCCGCTCGATGACCTGCTGGTCTTCCACGTGGTCTTCGGCAAGACGGTGCCCGACGTCTCACTCAACGCCCAGGCCAATCTGGGCTACGCGGAGGGCCGCTTTGTCGAGCCGGTCTACCCCGGCGACACCCTGTCCACAGTCAGCCGGGTGATCGGCGTTCGGGAGAACTCCAGCGGCAAGACGGGCGTGGTCTATGTCCAGTCGGTCGGACGAAACCAACGCGACGAGCTGGTGGTCGACTACAAGCGCTGGGTCATGGTCAACAAACGCGATCCCGAAAGCCCGGCACCGGAGCGGGTGGTGCCGAAGATGGCAGAGGCCCTGCCCCTGGCCGAGATCGAGGTACCCGCCGCATTGGACTTTCGGGACTTCTCGACGGAGCTGTCGGGCAGCCCGCACCTCTGGGAAGACTATGAGGTGGGCGAGCGCATCGACCATGTCGACGCCATGACCATCGAGGATGCGGAACACCAAATCGCCACCCGGCTGTACCAGAACACCGCCAAGGTTCACTTCAACCAGCGCCTCGCCGCCCGCACGCGTTTCGGCCGGCGCATCGTCTATGGCGGGCATATCATCTCGCTGGCCCGGGCGCTGTCCTTCAACGGTCTCGCCAACGCCGTGAAGATCGCGGCGATCAACGGCGGCCTGCACAGCAATCCGAGCTTCGCCGGCGACACCATCTCGGCCTGGTCGGAGATCGTCGACAAGGCGGAGATCGCTGGGCGCAGCGATGTCGGTGCGCTGCGCGTGCGGACGATTGCCCTCAAGGATGGCGAGTCCGGCGAGTTCCCGCTGAAGGACGAAGAGGGCAAGTACGACCGCTCGGTGGTTCTGGACATGGACTACACGGTTCTCATGCCCAGACGGGGCTGAGCCGAGGCCCCGGGACTCAGCATGACCGGCGGCCCGCTGCCCCTCTACCGCGAACGGCGCCGGGACGGCGGCCTGAAGGCCGACCCCATGCAGGAGCTGGCGGCCGAGAAGCTGCAATCGCTCTACCACGCGCTGCTGCACTATCAGCCCCAGAGCGGCACGGCCGGCTGGCGCCAGCGCCTCGGCATCGCCCGCCGGCTCAAGGCCGAGGCGCCGCAAGGCCTCTACCTCTACGGCTCCGTCGGCCGCGGCAAGTCCATGCTGATGGACCTCTTTTTCGAAGTCGCGCCGGTCGAGCGTAAGCGCCGCGTCCACTTCCACGCCTTCATGGCCGAGGTGCACGATCGCCTCCATGCCTGGCGCGCCAAGACCAAAGGCACCGAGGCCGACCCGCTGCCGGAGCTGGCCGGCGATCTGGCCGAGGAAGCCTGGCTGCTCTGCTTCGACGAGTTCGTGGTGACGCAGATCGCCGATGCCATGATCCTGGCGCGGCTGTTCGAGGCACTCTTCGCCCGCGGCGTGGTGGTCGTCGCCACCTCAAACTTCGAGCCCGACCGGCTCTACGAGGGCGGACTGCAGCGCGAGCGTTTCCTGCCCTTCATCGAGGTGCTGAAGCAGCGCCTCGACATCCTCGACCTGGGCCGCGGCACCGACTATCGCCTCGACCGGCTCATGGGCATGCAGGTCTACTACAGTCCCTTAGACCCGGCGGCAGAGGCGGCGCTTGACAGTGCCTTCGCCCAGTTGACCGAGGGCGCGGAGGTTGCGCCGGACAGCCTGACGGTCAAGGGCCGCACCCTGCCGGTCAGCCAGGCGGCGCGCGGCGTGGCCCGCTTCACCTTCGCCGAGCTTTGCGAGCAACCGCTCGGCGCCGGCGACTATCTCGCCATCGCCGAAGCCTTCCGTACGGTCGTGCTCTCGGGCATTCCGGAGATGAGCCCCGAAAACCGCAACGAAGCCCGCCGCTTCATGACCCTGATCGACGCGCTCTACGAGCACCGCACCAAGCTGATCTGCTCGGCCGCGGCGGCGCCGGAGTTGCTCTATCCGGAGGGCAGCGGCGCCTATGAGTTCGAGCGCACGGTGAGCCGGCTCAACGAGATGCAGGCCGCCGACTATCGCGGCGAAGAACACTGCTAATCGGGCTTGGCGCGTATCGGCGAGTGGGGCGCGAATGAGCTAGCGGGAGCGCTCGAATTCCGCTCAGGATGCGCCCATGCACGATGTAACCCTTCCCAACGCGCAGACGCCCGCCGACCTGCCGGGCACCCAGCCCTTGGATGCCGAGGGCGAGCGCCGGGTGCGCAGCTATCGCCTGGAGCGGGTGCGGCAGTCCCTGGCGCAGTCCGACCTGGCGGCCGCGGTGCTCTTCGACCCGGTCAATATTCGCTATGCCACCGGCACGCGGAACATGCAGGTCTGGACCATGCACAATCTCTGCCGCTACGTCTTCGTGGCGGCGGACGGTCCGGTGGTGCTCTTCGAGCTGCCCAACTGCTTCCACCTCGCCAAGGGCCTGGAGACCGTCGACGAGCTGCGGCCGCCCCGCTCCTGGGACTATCTGGTGGTGGGCCAGCGCGCCGAGGAAATGGCCCGCGCCTGGGCGGAGGACATCGCCGAGCTGATGCGCAGCCATGGCGGCGGAAGCCGGCGCATCGCGATCGACCGGGCCGACTGGCACGCCGGTGCCGCGCTCACCGCGCTGGGCTTCGAGATCGCCAGCGGGCAGGCGGTCATGGAGCGCGCGCGCCTGATCAAGTCTCAGGACGAGATCGACGGCATGACCCATGCCCTGCGAGTCTGCGAGGCGGCGATGTACGCTATGCGCGACATCGTACGCCCTGGCGTACGCGAAGATGAAGCTCTGGCCGAACTGCTGCGGGTCAGCACCCAGCACGGCGGCGAGTATCCGGAAACCCGGCTTCTCGCCTCCGGGCCCCGCACAAACCCTTGGTTTCAGGAGACGACCGACCGGGTCATGGAGTCCGGCGACCTGCTCTCCTTCGACACCGATCTGATCGGCCCCGGCGGATGGTACGCGGACATCTCACGCTCCTGGTGCGTTTCTGACGTGCGGCCGAGCGACGAGCAGCGCCGGCTGTTCGACCTCGCCCGCGAGCAGCTTGAGCACAACATGGCGCTGCTGCGGCCCGGCATGAGCTTTCGCGAGATGACCGAGAAATCCTGGCCGGTGCCCGAGGCCTACAAGGCCAACCGCTATGCGGATATCGCGCATGGCGTCGGCCTCGGGGTCGAGTATCCCCTGATCTACTACCCCGAGGACTACGATCACTTCGGCTATGACGGCCATTTCGAAGCCGGGATGATGGCCTGCATCGAGAGCTACATCGGCGCGGAGCATGGCCGCGAGGGGGTCAAGCTGGAGCAGCCCGTCCTGATCACCGAAAGCGGCCCGCAGCTCCTGAGCCGCTATCCATTCGACGAGGCGCTGGCGCAATGACGCGCCTTGGCGTCAGGAGGTTGTCATGACCAATGCGGAAAACCTGGCCGCGGATAGCCCGCGCCGCCAACGGGGCGGCCGACGGGGCCGGCGCGGCGACGCGGCGACCGAGCTCAAGGCCGTCGAGCCCTCGCCCTTGCGGCACATTCGCAACCCCTATCCGCGCTTTGCCATCTTCTCCGAGGACGAGATCGAGGCCATCCACCGCACCTCGCTGCAGATCCTCGAGGAGATCGGCATCAAAGCACTCTTGCCCGAGGCGCGCGAAATCTATCGCCAGGCCGGCGCGGATGTGGATGAAGGCGAGCAGCGGGTCCGGCTGGACGGTGCCTTGGTCGAGCAAACCATCGCCAGCATTCCCTCGCGCGTCCGTCTGACGCCGCGCAATCCGGAGCGCTGGGTCGAGGTCGGCGAGGATGCCATCGGTATCGTCACCACGGGCGGACCGCCCCATGCCACCGACCTGGAACGGGGCCGGCGGGGCGGGACCCTCAGCGACTTCGAAGACTTCATGCGCTTGGCGCAGAGCTTCGAGATCATCCATATCATCGGCTCTCCGGTCGAACCGATGGATGTCGAGGTCCGGGTGCGCCACTTGGCGCTGACCAACGCCGCGCTCTCGCTGACCGACAAGGTGCCCTTCGTCTACAGCCGCGGTCCGCAAGCGGTCGCCGACTCGCTTGAGATGATCCGCATCGCGCGCGGTCTCGATGAAGCCGCGTTGATGCAGTCGCCGAGCTGCTACACGGTGGTCAACGCCAACTCGCCGCTGCAGCTCGACGTCCCCATGTCGCAGGGCATCATCGACTTCGCCCGCATGGGCCAGCTGGTGATCCTGACGCCTTTCACCCTGGCCGCTGCCATGGCCCCGGTCTCCCTGCCCGGCGCCCTGGCACAGCAGAACGCGGAAGCTCTGGCCGGCCTGGTGCTGTCCCAGCTCGTCCGCCCCGGCGCCCCGGTGGCCTACGGCGGCTTCACCTCCAACGTCGATATGAAGAGCGGCGCGCCGGCCTTCGGCACGCCGGAGTACGCCAAGGCCGCGCTGATCAGCGGCCAGCTCGCCCGCCGCTACCGGGTTCCGTTCCGCTCCTCGAACGTCAACGCCTCCAATGCGCCGGACGTGCAGGCCGCCTACGAGTCGCAAATGTCGCTGTGGAGCGCATTGCTCGGCGGCTGCAACATCCTAATGCACGGCGCCGGCTGGCTGGAGGGCGGACTCAGCGCCTCCTACGAGAAGTTCATCATCGACGTCGAGATGCTGCAGATGATGGCGGCCTTCTTCGTGCCCGAGAAAGTGG
>JANQIA010000405.1 GCA_028282405.1 Rhodovibrionaceae bacterium | reverse complement strand
CCAAATGGCGTAGACTGCCGGTGTGCGCCGCACAGAACTGGGATGATCGCATGTCGACCAACGCCAAAGACCGCCCCTGGTTGTTCCGCACCTACGCGGGCCATTCGACGGCGGCGGCCTCCAATCGGCTCTACCGCTCCAACCTGGCGAAGGGGCAGACGGGGCTGTCGGTCGCTTTCGACCTGCCGACCCAGACCGGCTACGACTCGGACCACGTCCTGGCGCGCGGCGAGGTCGGCAAGGTCGGTGTGCCGATCAGCCATCTCGGCGATATGCAGAGCCTGTTCGAGGCCATCCCCCTCGATCAGATGAACACCTCCATGACGATCAACGCCACGGCCCCCTGGCTGCTGGCGCTCTACATCGCCTGCGCCGAGTCCCAGGGTGTGGCGCGCGACGCGCTCTCCGGCACCGTGCAGAACGACGTGATCAAGGAATATCTCTCCCGCGGCACCTACATCTTCCCGCCCAAGCCCTCGATGAAGCTGATCGGCGACGTCATCGCCTTCACCTACACCGAGGTGCCGAAGTGGAACCCGACCAACGTCTGCAGCTATCACCTGCAGGAGGCCGGGGCGACGCCGGAGCAGGAATTGGCCTTCGCGCTGGCCACCGCGATCGCCGTGCTGGACACGGTGAAGGCCGGCGGCCAGGTGCCGGAGGATGACTTCCCCCGCGTCGTCGGGCGCATCTCCTTCTTCGTCAACGCCGGCGTCCGCTTCATCACCGAGATGTGCAAGATGCGCGCCTTCGTGCGCATGTGGGACGAGATCTGCCGCGAACGCTATGGCGTCGAGGAGGAGAAGTACCGCCGTTTCCGCTATGGCATTCAAGTCAACTCCCTGGGCCTCACCGAGCCGCAGCCGGAGAACAACGTCTACCGCATCCTCTTGGAGATGCTGGCCGTGGTGCTGTCCAAGGAGGCCCGCGCCCGTGCCGTGCAGCTCCCGGCCTGGAACGAGGCGCTCGGCCTGCCGCGCCCCTGGGATCAGCAGTGGTCGCTGCGCCTGCAGCAGATCGTCGCCTACGAGACGGACCTTCTGGAATACGGCGACATCTTTACCGGCAATCCCGAGATCGAAGCCAAGGTCGCGTCCCTGGTGGAGGAGGCCAAGGCCGAGCTGGCACGCATCGATGAGATGGGCGGCGCCGTCGCGGCGGTCGACTCCGGCTACATGAAAGAGCGGTTGGTGGAGAGCGCGACCGAGCGTTTCAAGGCCATCGAATCGGGCGAGCAGATCGTCGTCGGCGTCAACAAGTGGACCGAGAGCGAGCCCTCGCCGCTGACCACCGGCGACGGCGGCTTCATGACCGTCGACGAGAGCGCCGAGCGCGACCAGTTGGAGCGTCTCGCCGCCTGGCGCGAGGCGCGCGACGACGGCAAGGCGGTCGCCGCCCTGGCGGCCCTGCAGGCCGCGGCGCGCGAAGGCCGCAACGTCATGGAGCCCTCTATCGCCTGTGCCCATGCCGGGGTCACCACCGGCGAGTGGGGCCAGGCCCTGCGCGAGGTCTTCGGCGAGTACCGCGCGCCGACCGGCGTCGGCCGCAGCGCCGCCGACATCGGCGAGGACGAGGCCCTGGCCGAGCTGCAGGGCAAGGTCGAAGAGGTCTCCGGCCGGCTCGGCCGGCGGCTCAAGATGCTGGTCGGCAAGCCGGGCCTCGACGGCCACTCCAACGGCGCCGAGCAGATCGCCGTGCGCGCCCGCGATAGCGGCTTCGAGGTGGTCTATGAGGGCATTCGCCTGACCCCGGCGCAGATCGCCAATGCGGCGCTGGAAGAGGGCGTGCACGTCATCGGCCTCTCCATCCTTTCGGGCAGCCACCTGCCGCTGGTCGAGGAGACGCTGAGCCGCCTGCGGCAGCTCGGCTTGAGCGACGTGCCGCTGGTGGTCGGCGGCATCGTCCCGCCGGAGGACGAGGCGGCGATGAAGCAGGCCGGCGTTGCGGCGGTCTATACGCCCAAGGACTTCGACCTCAACGCCATCATGGGCGACATCGTCGCCATCGTGGACGCCGGCGCGCAAGAGGCGGCATGAGCGGACTGGCCAGGGGTTTCTCGCGTCTGTTCGGAGAGTCCGACGAGGCGCCGGAGAGCGCCGGCCTGCCGGCCGGGCTGCGTCTCTATGCCATCGGCGACGTGCATGGCTGTCTGGAGCGCATGGACCACCTGGTCGAGCAGGTCGTCGCCGACGCCGCCGAGCATGATGCCGAGCGCAGGATGATCGTCTTTCTCGGCGACTACGTCGACCGCGGTCCCGATTCCCGCGGCGTGGTCGAGCGCCTGATGGACGGCCCGCCGGAGGGCTTCGAACAGGTCTGCCTCAAGGGCAACCACGAGGCCTTCATGGTGCGCTTTCTCAAGACGCCCAAGGACGGCGAGACCTGGATGATCAACGGCGGCCTGCAGACCTGCGCCAGCTATGGCGTGGACTGCTCGGGCGATCCCTTCGATCACACGGTGCTGGCCCGCATGCACGGCGAGATGACGGCGGCGGTCCCTCAGGCGCACAAGGACTTCCTCGCCAACCTGGACCCCTATCACGCCGAAGGCGGCTATCTCTTCGTCCATGCCGGCATTCGGCCCGGCGTCTCCCTCAAGCGGCAGGCGATATCCGATCTGCTGTGGATCCGCGACCAGTTCCTCACCTCCGAGGAAGACCACGGCTATGTCGTGGTGCACGGCCACACCCCGCGCGACGAGGTCGACGAGCGCCCCAACCGCATCGGCATCGACACCGGCGCCGTCTACGGCGGCAAGCTGACCGCCATCGCCCTCGAAGGCGAAGAGCGCAGCTACCTCTACGCTTAGTAGCCGCTGACGCGGCCGCCCCTCCGCCCGTCATCCCGGCCAAGGGCGAAGCCCGCGAGCCGGGATCCATCCATCGGCCTGCGCCTAGCCTCGACATGGACCCCGGATCGCTATCGGGTCCGGGGTGACAGCCTGTCGTACGGCGCGCCCGGCCTTGGTCCTCTCGTCCGCAGACCGTTTCTTAATGACACCTGTGGTTGTCTGAGTCCGCAGCGATTCGAGGCCAGTTTCCTGCGAGCTTTAAGGGAAAGACGCTGGATGACCATCAGAACATTGAGAGATCTGTGGATGAGTGGTGTTGTGAATGATCAGGCGAGAGTAAACATCGTTGGATTCAGCTTCTATGATTTGAAGGCGCTGTTTGAATGTAGTGTGTGTGATCATGAGTTCTTCGATGTCATCGGACAGGAGATCGCATTCAAGAATCCGCGCTATCTGCTCGAAGGTCTCGATCGTTTCTTAGGCGCCCGAAAGCGAGGAGCGATCTTCGGACTCAGTTTCCTTTCGGGTGCAGACGCCGAAGAGGCGATCGACAAGCTGCTCTTGATACTGAACGGCGACGCGACCGACTCAATTCTAGCAGCGACCATAGATGCGCTCGGAGACTTGAGCGGCAAATCTGTATTTAACGAAGTGATGCAGCATCGAAACCACGAGTCTCCCTACGTGAGAGGGGCGGTGCTGCGACTGGTGTACGGATCGCAAGTAGAGCGGGCAGAGGAAATCCTAGCCGACTACATGCAAGATCCACACCCGATTGTCCGGCAGGGGGTGGCAGATGGACTCGAAGAGTTGGCGACACCGCGCGCTATCGAGCTGCTTGAATTCATCGCGAAATCCGACCAGGACGAGGTGGTGAGGCAGGTTGCGATCGACGCCCTCGAGACTCTGGCTGAATGAGAATGGACGCTCAGCCACGATCCGACCGCCCCGTCGTTTCATGGGCTCTGCCGTCGATGATGGCCGCGACGCCAGACCGCTGCCAGGACCACTGACATCCTCTTGCGTTCTTGGCCGAGCCCATCGCGGCGGCGCGTTCATATTGCAGCAAGCATCAAGACTCATCAATCCATCGGCCCCAGGAGCTTGACTGATTGATGGACCAGCTACGCGCTCAAGCTTTGGAGCTGATTGAAAGAGCTCTGCGAGATGAACTTGATCTCGGAGAAGCAAGCCAATTCTTGTCAGACTTAGATAAGGATACTGACCACACTGTTTCCGAAGCTGCGCATGTGATGGTTCATTTTGTAACGGACTCGGATTTGCGCGCGAGCGATCAGTCCTATGACGCAGTTTGCTGGGCCGATTTAAGGGCGTGCATGGAAAAGCTTCGAAACGTGTAAGTGTGCCCCCGTAGCTATAGAACCATGCTCCGGCCACGCCGCTGCGCGGGAGTCCACGGAGCCTCATTCGTCTGAAGCATGCTGACACTTACTGAAGTTCTCGAGGATGTTGCGAACTCGCCCGCCTTTCTTGGTGCAGAGAACGTGGGTCCGAACACGTGTGGACAGAATGGAAAGACCCCGCTGCATTGGATGGCAACGCTGGGCGATGATCAGGCCATTCGTCTTCTGGCGGATGCCGGCGCAGTGGTGGATGCAGTCGATCAGAACGGAAATTCGCCGCTCCACGAGTCCTGCGCGAGCAGGCAGGTCGCGGCCGCAAACATGCTGATCGGGCTCGGCGCCAATCGGGATCTCAAGAACCACGACGGTCTCACGCCAAGTGACGTTGCTGCGGCCGAGGGAATCCAGCCCATGATCGATCTCTTCAAAAAGGAAGACTGAGGGCAGTTCGCCTCAGCGTGGGTTTTGGTCGGTGCCACCGAGCGCGACCCACCTGAGCGCGCCCCGGGTCCTTCGTAGACCAAACAGGTCTGTTCCGAACTAGAACGGGGATTGCTTATGCCTGAAGCGGAATGGGAGACGGATGCGAACGGAATTGTTAGAGGGGCCCTCTATCACGACTTCTCGATCGTTGGCTTCCGTTTTGAAGAAGACGAGTCCGTCTCCATCTCAATTCGCGGATACTCGGGAGAGTCCGGACTTATTCGCTTAGAGCAGCCAACGGAGCTTTGTATCGAGAGCTTCTACAATGGCGCGATCTTGTCCGAGATCTATGTTTGGAGGGTCGAAGAGGTCCCTCAGCTCGATCCGGCAATACGGGATTCCGGTTGGAACGCTCTGTTGGATAGTCGGTATCGTCGCGGAGACATGAAGCGTTTCGCTGCTGATATTGTCCGTAAGAACCCCGGCTTTCATCTTGTTGTTCTCTCCTGTTCCTACGGCGGGACGATCGCGGTCGTCTGTCGTCGGGTGGTGTTTGAGTCTTGAGCCGATTCACGCTGACTGCGCTGACAAGTTGGAAATCCGAAACCACAATATCCTGCGCAGGCCGATAGATGGACCCCAGCTCAAGGCCGGGGTGACGAGTGGAGGGGCTGCGCCGCCAATGTCCTCATCAGGCCCTCGCTGAATGCCCTTACTCCAAAGGGAACTCTATCAGGAACCCTGCAGACTGGGGTGGGTTGCGCCGGCTGGTATCATGTAGGCCCTGACTGAGAACAGACCGAAGAGCGGTGACATCCTATGACGGCAGAGGACCAGGCGAAGCCAACGATGAAAGAGCATAGGCAGGCTCTGAAGGCCGCCTACGATGAGATGGGGAAAGACGAGCCGGACCACCAGAAGGTCGAGGCGCTTCTCCGAGACCAGGCGAAAGCGGGAAACCCGATCGCAAAGTATGGCTTGGGGTCTTGGTACCTGCACGGTTCCCATCATTTCGAGAAAGACGTCGCCAAAGGCATCGAACTGATTGAGGAGGCCGCTGAAGCGCGGGTTCCGGAAGCCTGTTACGATCTCGCCTATGGCTTTGAGAGCGGCAAAGGCGGCGAACAAAACCCCAAGATGGCGTTCAAGTACTACGTGCTCGCCGCGCTGTACGGCGACTCGGATTCCTTCGTGCACGTGGGGCGCTGCTACGCCGACGGCATCGGCGTGGAGAAGGACGAAGAGCTGGCCGACTGCTGGTGGGAAAAGGCGGAGTCACTGGGTGTGAAACACGCCAGCCCTGAGGAGTGATGGAGCGACGGTGGCTAGTGGCACACCTCCGCTGCCTTCGGTTTCTCTCAGACTGTCATCCCGGCCAAGGGCGAAGCCCGCGAGGCGGGATCCATGGTCGGGCTGGGTGCGGGCCAATGGAACGCAAAGGGAGGTGGCGGCAACGCCTAAGTGCCGTGGCTGTCATTCGCGCTGGCCGAGAAATGTTGGAGTGGACGGCCCCCGACGGCATCGACTGTGCCAGAGTGAGTTCATCGACAACTCAAACAAAGGGAGCCGTCCATGTTGGAGGTTATA
>JANQIA010000402.1 GCA_028282405.1 Rhodovibrionaceae bacterium | reverse complement strand
CGTCAGCCCGTTCTGGTGCCGCTTCGAAAGGTAGAGGAAAGCAGGGTCCGGCGTCAGCGCAAAAGGCTTCTCCGCCAAACCGTAAAAGCTCTCGTACATCTTTCTTCCCTCACCGAGCCTCTTGCTGGTGCCTGGTCTTTCTCGCCACTCCGCTACGTCCCAAGATCACCCGGGGTAGGAGGCAAGCAGGCGGCGAGCACTAGGAGCGCGGCGGCGCAAGGAAACGCCGCAGATGCTCAACTGTATCCGTAATAGTAGTACCCGCCGGCCCCGGACTTGGTCTTGTTGAGAACGCTGCCGATGAGCTTGTCCGGCGGGATGAGCTCAAGACAACGCCGGATATCGGGCTTCGGCGTCTTATTCTCTTCGACAACCAAGAGCGCGCTTTCGATGAGCGGCGCGAAGGAGAGGAAGTCGTCAGTGGCAAGCAGGGGCGGCATGTCATAGACGACGATGCGGTCCGGATAGCGTGTTCGAAGCTCCTCGGCGAGGCTCCGCATCCTGGGGGAGGAGAGGATCTCGCTGGAGAGCTGCAGCGGCCTGAGCGTCGGCAGAAGGACCAGGCGCTCTATGCCCGGGCGCAGAAGGCAATCGGCAAGAGGACGGCGCTCCTTCAGGTAATCGCCGAGACCGTAGGGCGGCTCCACCCCGAAATAGCCTCCGATCGAGGGTCGGCGCAGGTCGAGATCGACCAGCAAGACGCTGCGGTCGACGTTGAGAGCCAGGGAGATTGCCAGATTGCAGGCGACCAGACTCTTGCCCTCGCCGGAGTTTGCCGAACAGACCGCCAGGGTCGAGGCGCCCTTCTCGGTCATACGGTGCAGTACCTGCGTGCGCAGCAGGCGGAAAGTGTCCGCGAGAGCCGAGCCGTTGTCTTGAGCGACCAGCCTGTTTTCGGCCAGTTGCGTCGGCGCGCTGGGCATAAGGCGCGTACGGGACTCTGCCTGCTTGGAGGCAAAGTGGGCGGCGCCTTCGGCCTCACCATCCGGCTCGCCGGCTGGACGAGTTGCGGCGCCTGCGTGCTCAGCAGCTTCGAATTCCTGCTCGATATGCTGCGGCACCTGCCAGCTGTCTGGCGGGCCACTCGCAGGGCCGTCGGGCGTGCCAGGCACGGGATGGCCCTGCTGCTGGATGGCCTGACGCTGGCTCCGCGCCTTGTCGAGGGCTTTCTGGATGCGGTCCATGGGTCGATCCCTCTCCTTACCCCTAGAGGCTGTCCAGCTTGTTGAGGACGCGGAAGTAGAGCACGTCCAAGGGCTGGTAGTAGGTCTCGACAGCCCAGAGGATCGCGGCAATGAGGGCGGCAATGCCAAGCAACAGGCCGACTCTGGTCAGCCAGCGTCTGCGCTTGTCGGCCCGGTTGGCGATGTAGGGAAGTGCGACCAGCGGTGCCATGCCGGTTAGCTGAGCAAGCTCGGCAGCCGAGTGGATGCTGTTGTCGAAGAGCTCGGTGAGGAACACCGCAACACCGCCGAACAGGCCAGCCAGCAGCGCGCCAAGAGCTATAATAAGGGGACGATTTGGGCGAACCGGCTCGGTCGGCGCCAACGGCGGCTCGATGAGGCTGAAGCGCTCGCCTTTCTTCTCGGCTTCGACCGACTCGGCGAGCTCGGCCTCGAGCTGCTTGGACTTCACCTCCTGGTGCTTGAGGTAGGTGTTCTCATAGTTGCGGGTCAGGAGGGTGTATTCGCGCTCGACTTCCGGTATGGCGGCGATGCAGGCCTCGAGCTCGGCTTGGCGCGCCTTGAGCTGATCCTTCTGGCCGGCGAAGGAAGCGATCTCCTGGGCAATGGTTTCGAGCTGGGCAGAGAGGGTGATGTATGCCGGGTTATTGGCTTCCTGCTCCTCGGCCGACTGAGTCCTGGCACGGCTCAGGTCGCCCTCAAGTTGGGTTCTTTGGCGCAGGAGGCCTTTCATCTCCGGGTGGTCGTCGGTCATACGCTTCCTGGCCTCGACGATCTCAGCGTCAAGGGCGTTGATCTCGCGGCGGATGTCCTTGGCCGAGAGATTCGCGCCGGACGCGGTCAAGGCCGCAATTTCGCGCTGGGCAGCCTTGACGTCCGGGTGGTCGGCACCGTAGCGGCCAAGCAGTCGGGCGCGCTCGCTGCGCAGTTGCTTGAGTTGCAGGTCGGGTGGCAGGAAGCGAGGGTCGAGTTCAGCGCGTGGGTCGGTACGGTCGACCTGTGAAAGGCGCGCGCGCAGGATGATTTGCTGCTCGCTCAATGTCTGCTCGCGGCGCTCGACCTCGAAGAGTTCAAGCTCGTTCCGGTCTAAGAGACGCAGGTTGAACGCACGCTGCTCAGGCAATGAGCAGGAGTACTGGCGCTTGAAGACAGCAAGCCGTGCTTCGAGGTCGGCAAGCTCGCGGTTAAGGCGCTCGGCCTCCTGCTCGAGGAAATCCGTGGTCTGGGCGGTGCGCTCGCGCCGGTCGCGTAGGTTCTCACCGAGATAGAGCGAGACCAGTTCGTTGGCGATTTGCTGCGCGCGGCGCGGACTGGCGTGGTCGAAGGAGAGCTGGAAAGCGATGGTGGCCTTGGTTGGCAAGCCTCGCCGCGGATCGATGATATCTGCCGAGATGAGCTCCATTGCGACATCTTCGCGCAGGGTATCGACCACCCTGGTGATGGGCTCGGTCCGACGGGCCTCCGGATAGAGGTCGTACTTGTTAATGATCTCGATGAGGTTTTGCGTGGTCATCACCCGCTGGGTGATGACTTGGACCCGCTGATCGGCCGCCGCCCCGATGGTCGAAGTCACGAAATCACGCGGGATGTCCGGCTCTTCGATCAGGATGGTCGCCGCAGATCGGAAGGTCGGCGGCCAGACAAAGGCAGCAACGACCGCCAGCAACATGATCAGGCTCGCCGGAATGAGAAAATGCCAGCGGCGGCGCGCCAAGAGCGCCAAATAGTCCTTGGGCGATGAAAGCGCGTCGAACATGGCTCCCCTCTGACGCAGAAATAGCCCCGAAACCGAACTGGTAAACGTCTATCAAAATCAAAAATCGCTGCAAAATCCTCGCCATGCCAAGGGGCAAGAGTAAGGCAAGGTTTCCGATCGATGCCGCTTATCGGCAAGCCGTCAAGGCGGCAGCCTTTCTATAGCCCCTGAAGATTAAGTCTTTCTGTTTTTCGCGAAAAGTGACGCTTTATTGAGGCTTGGGCATTGCCTGACGGTGCGTCGGCGGCCTGCTTGCGCCGTTTCGGTGCGTCCCTATAGTTGCTCTGTCGCCCCCCAATCGAGGTCCTCGTCACCATGCCCTCACGCGTTCCGCCGTCTGTCGCCGCAATCGCAGCCTGCAGTCTCGCCGCTGGTCTTTCGCCGGGCGATGCTGCCGCCGGGCCTGAAATCATCGGGCAGCCGGGCGGCGAAGACATCGTCACCGTCCGGGTTGGGGAGGCCGAGGAGTCTCGCCAAGAATTGCCGATCTTTCCGGGCATTTCCGGCAACACGGCCGGAACGCAAGGCATCTCCATGCTGCGCGTGGTGATTCCGCCCGGCGCGCATGCCAAAGCCCATATCCATCGCGGCTATGAAACCGCTATCTATCTGCTGCAGGGTCGGGTGCTGACTCGCTATGGCGAGGGCTTGGCCAAGAGCGTCGTCAACGAGGCGGGCGATTTCATCTACATCCCAGCCGATGTCCCGCACCGTCCGGAGAACCTGAGTCTGACGGAACCGGCCATCGCCATCGTGGCTCGCACGGACCCGAACGAACAGGAGAGCGTCGAGCTCTATCCGGACGGGGACGACTAGCGCTTTTTTCCGTTCCGCGGAACGGCGCTGGGCTGGAGAAAAGAGAAGGGCGGGCACAAGGCCCGCCCCAAGAACTGGCAGTCGTTGATCGGTATTGCCGTTCGCACGGCCTGATCATGCGGCGCGAATGTTACCGAGGAAATCCGAAACGCTGCTGCGCATGCGTTCGGCGCGGCTGGATAGCTGTTGGGCAACGCTCAGCACGTGCTGAGAGGACTCCTCGGTCTGAGCTGCGCCCTCCTTGACGCTGCCGATGTTGCGCACGACCTCCACCGTGCCCCGGGCGGCTTGCTGAACGCTCTGAGAGATCTCGTCCGTGGCCGCAGACTGCTCCTCCATGGCTGCGGCGATCGAGGCCGAAGCCTCGTTGACCTTGCGTATCGCCTCGGCAACCGACCCCATGGCCGATACCGTAGCACCGGTCTGCCCCTGGATTTCGGCGATCTGCGAGCGGATCTCGTCGGTCGCCTTGGCGGTCTGGGTGGCCAAGGTCTTGACCTCGCTGGCGACCACGGCAAAGCCCTTACCGGCATCACCGGCGCGTGCCGCTTCGATGGTGGCATTCAGCGCCAGCAGGTTGGTTTGCTCGGCGATCGCCGTGATCATGGCAACGACCTCGCCAACCTTCTCCGCGGCCGTGGCTAGCGTATTGATCTGGTCCGTTGCTTCGGCGGCAGTCGCGGCGGCACCGGCCGCATCGGTGCTTGCGCGTTGAACCTGCGACGAGATCTCGCGGATCGAGTTGGTTAGCTCTTCCGTGGCTCCGGACACGCTTTGCACGTTGGTACCCGCCTGTTCAGCGGCCGTGGCGACGCTGCCGGATTGGACGGTGGTTGACTGAGCAACGCTGGACATGGACTGCGAGGTCGCTTCCATCTCGGACGCCGAACTCGAGAGCACGTCCAGCACTTCGCTCGCTTCGCTGTCGAACTCGGCTGCGAGATGTTCGATCTTGCGGGCGCGCTCGGCCTGGCGCTCCCGCTCCGCACTTTGCTCGGCGGCGAGCTCTTCGGCGCGTTGGCCGTTATTGCGGAACGTGGACAGGGCATCGTTCATAACCCCGATTTCATCTCGGCGGGAGCTGTCGAGCAGTGATACGGTCCAGTCCTTGTCCGCAAGTCGCAGCGTAATGCCGGCGAGCGCGCCGAGCGGCGCCCCCACCGTGCGCGTCAGCAGCCATCCGATCGCGAAGGCGCTCCCGATCATGATCACCGAAGCGGCGACCAGAAAGATGAGTGAGCTGCTCAGCAGCGACTGCTCGTGCGCCGACAGTTCGGCGACAACCGCATGTGAGAAGCCTGCCATGTCGGCGAAGCGCGTTGTGACCTCCTCGCCGATGGCGGCGCGCTCGGGCGACACCTCCATGGCACGAGCAAGGTCGACCGTCGCCGGGCGCAGCATATGTTCGAGCTGCGTTCCGGCAAAGGCGCTCTGCCATCTCTCGGTCGCGGCAGCGGCCGCGGCAGAGGCGTCCCGGAATTCTGGGTCGGCTGCCAACTCGGCGGCATTGATCGTCGCGAACAGGGCACCCAGATCGGTAACCGCGCTCTCGAAAGTGTCGACGAAGCGCAGATCGCCAGAGAGGATCAGCGAGCGGATTGCGCCTTCCGCCCCAAGCTGGGCCGCCTTGGCTTCGGCGATCATTTCCAGCAAAGCGTCGGCCTCCGCTGTATGACGGACGGCGGCATCGATCGATCGCAGGTTCATGAAGACGGCGGTGCAGGCGATGATGTTGATTAGCAACAGCACCCCGAAGGCCAGGGCGAATTTGCGTCCGGCGCGCAAGTTATTGAATTGATGCAAGGTCTTATCTCCCCTGGCCGGTGGCGGTGTTGCGGCGCACAAGTTCGGTCAGGTTGACCTCGAAGGTGGCCGCACCTATCGGGCTTCCGTCTTTGTCGATGGTTGTGTTGACCTGAACGACCCAGACCCCGATGTCGTCGCGAAACTCCGGTTCGTCGATGAACACCGAGCCGGCTCCAAGATCGTAGGTCTGCTGAAACTTGGCTTCGTCGCCCTGCCAGAAGTCGGAAGAGATATTACTTTGGCCGACATTCAGGCCATCGTCGTCCATGACGAATATCTCGGAGTAGAGGCCGATGGACTGAGCCTGGACACGAGTGAGATAGGTCGAGGTCGGGTTCGAGAGGACGGCGGAGATCAAGGGTTGCTCTTCGCTCTCCCGTTCCGCCCGCCATTGCTTGTCCAGCTCTTCGATCCCGCCTTGCGTCAGATCGGCATACTGCTGATTGCGGGCCAGGACGGTGTACTCCACGATCGCTTCATCCAGGATGCGTGAGATATCCGGCAGCACCTTGGCCTCGACCGCCCTGCGCCAGTCGTAAGGTGGGCTGGCATCCGCTGCCCAGACTGCCGTGTCCAGGAAGGTGGCCAGCCCAATTGCCATGAGCCAAAAGGTCTGTCTTCTGCGCATGTCGGGGTCCGCTGATTGTTGAGCTGTGAATTCGTGATTTCTACGCTTGCCGCTGGGCAATCGCGCGACTGCATGGGGAAAGTGGACATTGCCCGTTAAAATTAAGTTGCTTATGCATTTATCTGTTTCAGGTATGGCCTGCGTTGCAGCTATCGCGTCTGTGCATAGGTATTCGGCTGTCCGGCAGCGCGGGTCGTCCTCCGGCCCACCGGCGGCTGCATTGTTGCCTGCACGCGCCCTGATGACGTCGTCTCGGTCCGTTCCGGCCGGGACGCCGTCGGAAGGCGTGCCGCTGATGTCCGGAACTCCGTAAGCCCCTCTTGCGCGCCGAGCTTTTGCAAACTGATGCGGCCCCAACCTTCTGCGGCCTGCCATGCCGCAATGCATCGGACAGATGCGGTCTCTGAGACAGATTTGCGAATGAGTATTATTATCATATAATCGATCTGTTCGATGCAGATCGCAGTAGGAAAAGGTCATTGATGCGTGACGATCAGGGGACTGCCCTCTTAGAGGGCGGCTCGTCTAGGGAGTGTTCAGGGCAGAACCACGTGAGCCGCAACAGGCCTTCGAGCGCCGTATGCACCGAATTCGAGCATCCAGCAGACATCACGCTGCGGAAGATCGGGCGACTTTCGCGCGTCTTGCCTGTTGCAGCGCCAAAAGTCCGACTCGCTCACCAGCTTCCGGTGTTTGCCACCGGTGCACTTAAGGCCACGCCGCTTTCTCGTGATATCCTTGTCCTCTGTGCCCAGATGCGTGGCGTACGGCAGATAACGGCCGACACGCACGCGGTTCCCGGTCTGTCGATCGAGGCCCGTTTGCAAGGCCGGTCGTTTTCGCGTGAAGCGATGCCGCCGTACCGCACCGCACGGATCGAAAGCGGCACAATCTCCATCAACGGCTTTCCGACCGAAAGCCGTTGGACGGTCGAGATGCCGGCGCAGAAACGCTTCGAGGCCGTCTCCGTTTGCTATCCGCTCTCCTTTCTGGATGCGTTGAGCGATACCGACCCGGAGCTGGCCACACAGGCCAAGAGACTTGTGGCGGACCAAGTCTGTCAGCGGGACGCGATGAGCTTTTCGCGCCGCTTGCCTTTCGTGAAGCTGCAACAGCTATGCCTGCGCGACAGATCGGGCAGCAAGTTGCGGGCGGAAGCGATTGCGCTGGATCTCTTGGTCGACACCGTCGAGGCGCTGAGCGAGCGGCAGACCGAAAAGAAGCCATCCGAGACTCTCGTCGAGAAGGTCTGCGAGACCATCGAGGCGCGCCTGTCCAGCCCGCTCAAGCTCGCTCAGCTCGCTCAGCTGTTCCGTGTTTCGGAAACGCAACTCAAACGCAGCTTTTCGGAACAGACCGGTCAACCGATCGGTCGTTACATCGCCCAGCGCCGGATGGAGGCGGCCTGGGCGCTGGTGACGATGGGCCTGCCGCTGGCGCAGGTTGCGGACGAGGTTGGCTATGCCAATCCGGAGGCCTTCTCCCGCGCTTTCCGGCGCCACTATGGCCAATGCCCAAGCGCAGCCCGTGCAGTTCGACAGCACGATGCGCGCTGAGCGTGTCATGTTTGTTCCGGGTCGGTCCTGCCGGCCTGAGCGGACAGGTGAAGGGACCGAACGGATCGGTCGCGAGGCTGGATCTCGTCTGCGAACCGTTCTCAATAACCCCAACGCAATTGGGCTTTGGGGTTTTCGATGTCGGTTCGTTCGGTTTCTACGTCATTTCAGTTTCAGCTTGGCGGCATCCTGTTGGTGCTGACAACCGTTGCCGCGATGCCGGCCTTAGCCCAGCAGCAAGAGCCTTTCCAACTCGACCCCATCATCGTTCAGGGTGAACGCAAGGAGCGCTCTCTCCGTGAGACGCGCAGCAGTGTCACCGTGTTCCAGACCGAGGACCTCGATCGCAGGACGGGGCAAGACATCAACGAGATCGTCAACGGCACGCCCAACGTCAACGTCCGCAGCCAAAGCGAGATCCCGAACATTCGCGGCATCGAAGGTGGCGGCCCGGGTGGTATCGCCAACACGGCGCTGAGTGGAACCCTGCCGCGCGTTGCCTTGATCATCGACGATGTGGCACGCCCCGCGGCGCTACCCAATTCCGACGCCTCCAGCCTGTGGGATGTGGAGCAGGTCGAAGTGCTCAGGGGACCGCAGACGACACTGCGCGGTCGCGCGACGATCGGCGGCGCGATCGTCGTCAGGACCTTCGACCCGAGCTTCGAGCCCGAGCTCGCGGCGCAGTCTATCGTCGAGATCGACGAGTTTCATGGTCCGACACAAATCTACAACGCCATGGTCTCTGGCGGACTGATTCCGGACCGTGTGGCCATGCGCGGCACCTTCGAGCATCAGACCGGGGATGACCCGCGCGAGATCGTCAATACGCCGGACGGTCGCGATGATGACCCTTTGACCGAGTTCCATCAGACCCGCGCCCGGCTCAAGCTGCTGATCACGCCGCAAGGGGAAGACGGACCCTGGCGCATTCTGGGAACCGGCGAGTTTCAGAAGGGCCAAACGCCGCAAACCCGCGCGACCGTTCAGAACGAAGGCTTCACCGCTGGTGGTTCGCGCGATTTCGACGACCGCGAGGTCGACTACACGACCGGCGGCTTGCGCCTTTTCGATACGGAAGCGGGCACAGGCTCGCTCGATGTCAGCTATGCATTTTCAGACAACGTGCGCCTTCGCTCGATCAGCAGCTATTCGGCGACCGACTACAAGAGCCGGGAGGAGCAGCCACAGAACTTCTTCTTCGATTTCGAGGAAGGGGTCGCCAACCAAGATTTGCTGCTGGAGTTCGGTGAGGACAGCAGCTTCATGAGCGGACTGGTTGGGGCAACCTACACGCACCGGAATCAGGACGTTCGTATCGACAACGTCGTGCCCCCGGTCTTGCCGCCAGGCGTGGCTGTTCTGACGGCGGATGGCGTCACCGACACCGCTTCGCTCTTTTCCGATCTTCGGCTCGGGCTGACCGATCGCGTCGATCTGCTGCTTGGCGGGCGTGTGCTTTGGAACCGGGATCAACGCGACACCTTTTCCAGCCTTACCTCCGTACCGCCGTTCAACACCCCCGTCAGTGACACTGAATACGATGAAAGCGAGCTCGTGCTGCTGCCATCGCTTGGCCTGGCCTACGAGGTCACCGATACGCAGACGGTGCTGGCGAGCGCGCGGCGCGGCTGGAATGCCGGTGGGGCCTCGGTCAACTTCTTCACTGGCGAGCCTTTCGAATTCGACTCGGAAACGGTCTGGACCTTGGAGACCGGCTATCGCTTCGAGTCGTTGGACGGTCGCTACAGCTTTGCCGCGACCGGCTTCTATAACTTCTACGACGACCCGCAGTTCTTCCTGGAGACCGTTCCCGGCGACCGCTTCAGCATCGAGGTGGTCAATCTTCCCAAGGGCGAGACCTACGGCCTTGAGCTGGAGGGACGCGCCGGCTTGACGCGGGAGCTGACCGCGCAAGTGGGTATCGGTTTGCTGGAAACGAAGATCACCGAGTCCACGGATGCCAACGACGACCTGGACGGCAATCGCTTTGGCAAGGACCCGGGCGCCACGGTCACCGCAGGCCTCGTCTGGAGGCCCGACTTCGTTCCCGGCCTCAGCCTGGATGGCCGTGTGACCTACATCGGCGAGTCCTTCAACGACTTCGACAACGACAGCAACGAGAAGATCGGCGACTACACGCTGGTCGATATCGGCGTCAGCTACTTCTACGGGCCCGTCGAAGGGCGTCTCTTCCTCAACAATCTCTTCGATGAAACCGGTCTGACAACGCGGGTTGGCAACTTTGCCGCCGTCACGCCGCCGCGCACTTTCGGCGCCGCTCTGACGGTGAGATTCTAGGTGACATCCCTGGCCGATGTTCAGGCGCGAAGCGAGAGTCACGCGCCAGCGGCGACGCCGCGCGGGCTGATACCGTCGATCGGCTTTCTCGTCATTCTACAGGCCACGTTGGCTCAGTTCGTGGTGCACGGCGTCCCGCTCTTCCTCAGAGAGGCTGGGCACTCCGCAACGGTGATCGGCCTGATCTATCTGGTGTCCTTGCCGTACGTGATGCGGTTCCTTTGGGCGCCCTTGATCGACCGCTACGGCAGCGCCCGTCTTGGCCACTTCCGGAGCTGGATCGTCGCCGGTCTGGCCATCGCGTGTTGCGCCTTGACCGTGGCGTCCTTCCTCGACCCGGCACTGGCTCTTCCAGCGTTATTGGCAACGATCTTCTTTCTGATGATCGGCGTTGCCACCCAGATCACCGCGACAGGCGGTTTGATGGTTGAGGGCCTCGCCGAAGCAGACCGGCCCAAGGGCGCTGCCATCCTGGCGGCCTCCGCCGGGTTCGCCGGTCTCCTGCTCGGCGCCGGCGTGCTCTTCTGGATGGCGGACTTGGGCTGGTCGATGACGATTGCCGGCGTCACGGCCATCGCCGCCATTGGGCTTGTCGCGGTCTTCTTCCTGCCGCTGGATAGCGGTGTCCGGCCAAGCCCGCACCGAGCGCCTTTCTGGAGTCAGTTCTCCATCTTGCGCCGCGCCGATACGCGGAACCTGCTGGGTATCGCTATTTTGGTCTCCATGGGCCTGGTCCTGACCTACGGCCTGAAGTCAATCGTGCTGATCGATGCCGGCTACAGCATCTCGGAGGCCGGCATCGTCGGACTGGTGATCGGGAACGCGACCGGCGTCTGCTTTGCCTTGCTGTCACGGCCGCTGGTCGAGCGCTGGGGCGGCTTCTTTTGCCTTGCCGCCATCGGCTTGCTGGCTGCGCTCTATTGCCTGGTCTTCGCCGTGCTCTTCTCCGACGGCGTGACCGAAATCTCGGCGGCCGCTTTCGTGATCGTCGCCAACGGGCTGACCTTCGCCTCCTTCGCGGCCAGCCGCACACTGATCATGGGGCGCTGTGCCGAAGGGCGGAAAGCCACGGAGCTTGCCACCTTCATCAGCCTCGAAGGGATTGCCCTGCTGCTGCTGGCCGGGTTGGGCAACCTGCTAAGCGATTTAGCGGGCATGCCCGTCGTTTTGCTTTTGGCGGCGGCTGGCTCGCTTGCCGGTGCAGCGCTCGCGCGGCAGGCCGCCTTGCAAGAGAAAAAGGAGATAGCCTCGTGAGCGCCCAGTCCAGCACCAGCGTGACGTTGCCTGATGCACGCGAGGCCTTCGAGCATGTGTCCGCCCATATTGCCGAGCATGGCATCGAGCCGGAAACGCTTGGCTCGGCGCACCATCGTTTCCGATACGAAGGGAGCACAATCCAGCTACGGCACGACGGTGCGGCGCTGACCATCGCCTTGGAAGCGCCCAGCCCCAACATGCTCTATTTCTTGAAAGAGGCGGCGGCTCTTCATGTTGCCGAGATCGACCCCGTGGCGGCTGAGAGCCTGCGCTGGAGCGATCAGTTGGCTCCAGTCCATCAGCCGGTCAACTTCAGCGAGCTCACGCTGATAAGGCGCAGCCGGCCGATACGGGGGGTGACGCGCCTGACGCTGGAAGCCGACGACATCGGCTCACTGGCGGACGGCGGCCTGCACGTGAAGCTTATGTTGCCGGCGGATCGTACCCGCACCCCGGTTTGGCCGAGTGTCGCGGCCAACGGTGTCACCAAATGGCCGAAGGGGGACGACCGGCTGCACGTCCGTTACTTCACGCTCAAGTCCCTGCGTCCGGAGATCGGAGAGGTCGACATCGACGTTGTCGAGCACCCCGGCGGCATGATCTCCGATTGGGCGCTGGAAGCTGCGCCGGGCGACCGCATCGGCGTTATGGGGCCAGGCGGCGGGCATCCGCCAGAGCAGCAAGAGGGGCTTCTGCTGGCCGGCGACATGACCGCCTTACCGCCGATCGCTCGCATCCTGGAGAGCTTGAGCGCCGAAGCCAGCGGCCATCTGGTCGTCGCCTTTCCCGAGAACGCCGATCCGGCAAGCTATCTGCCGCCAACGGCGCTCGAACTCCGCACCGTCGCCCCCGAGCGTTTTCGGCAGGAGGTGCTGTCCATCGTCCAGGCGATCGGCGCAGAGCGTCGCATCCAAAACGCCTGGTTCGGCGGCGAGCATGCCAATGCTCAGGCGCTGCGCCAGCTCTTCAAGCGCGACTTCGCCTTGGGTCAAGGCGCGCAGCTCAGCGTCGCCTATTGGCGCGAAGGCCGACGCGGCGACGCTCGTCGGGAAACGGACTGAAGCTCGTCGCGCACTGCATAGCGGTTGGGGCGACATTGCTGCCCGAATTGCGGCGGACGGCGGGGACGGGGTCTGCTATGTCCTGCTGATGCTGATCGAACCGCTCGACGAAGACGCGCTCTACGAGGCCTTGCTGAAGCGCGATCCCGCCTACGAGGGCCGAGCCTTCGTCGGCGTGACCTCCACCGGCATCTTCTGCCGCTTGACCTGTCCGGCGCGAAACCCCAAGCGGGAGAACTGCCGTTTCTTCGCGACGGCCGGTGAGTGCCTGCAGGCCGGCTTCCGTCCCTGCAAGCGCTGCAGCCCGCTGGCGCCGGCCGCCGAGACCGACCCGGCCATCCGCACGCTCCTGGCGGCGCATGAGAAGGAGCCGGGCCGACGCTGGCGCGAGGCGGACATCGAGGCCATGGGCTTCGACCCCTCGACCGTCCGGCGTGCCTTCAAACGGCAATTTGGGATGACGTTCTTGGAGATGACGCGCCTGTCGCGCCTCTGCAACGGTTTGGACAGCCTCTCAAACGGTAGCCGGGTGATCGATGCACAACTCGACGCCGGCTTCGACTCGCCCAGCGGTTTTCGCGCTGCCTTTGCAAAGCTGCTCGGCCAAGCGCCCGGCACGTTCAGCGGCCGCGAGCTCCTGAAAGCGGATCGTATCGACACGCCGCTCGGCACCATGATCGCGGTCGCCGACAAGCGCAGTCTCCACCTACTGGAGTTCGCTGAGCGCCGGGCGCTGCCCGGTGAGCTCAAGCGCTTGCTCAAGGCATCGCACGGCCAGCTCGGTATCGGACGCTTCGAGCCTGTCGATCAGATTGAGGCGGAACTCGGTGCTTACTTTCGCGGTGAGCGGGCGGACTTCGAGACGCCGCTGACCCTCCACGGAACGCCCTTTTGGCGCAATGTCTGGGGCGAGCTGCGTCGCATTCCGCCGGGCGAGACCCGAAGCTACAGCCAGGTGGCCGAGGCTATCGGCAAGCCCACGGCCGTGCGCGCCGTTGCACGCGCCAACGGCGCCAACCAGATATCCATCGTCATCCCCTGCCACCGTGTCATCGGCGCCGACGGCTCGTTGACCGGTTACGGCGGTGGGCTTTGGCGCAAGCAGAAGCTGATCGATTTGGAGCGCGTGCTGGCCGGTCACGCCTGATAGGCAAAGTCTCAACAGGCGTCCCGGCCTGACTGACACGAAGGACAAGGCAACAATGACGCAAAGCGAGACCGCGCAGCGCTTCGCCGCCCTGCATGTGAAGGGCGACCCGCTGGTGCTCTATAACATCTGGGATGCCGGAAGTGCCGCCGCGGTCGCCAAGGCCGGGGCCAAGGCGGTCGCCACCGGTAGCTGGTCTGTCGCGGCCACCCAGGGCTACGGCGATGGTCAGGCCTTGCCGCTGGAGCTGCTCGAGACCGTCGTTCGCCGTATTGCCGCCAGCGTCGAGGTGCCGCTCACCGTCGACTTCGAAGGCGCCTATGCGGCCGAGCCCGAGAGTGTCACCCGCAACGTGGCGCGCATCGTTGCGGCCGGCGCGATTGGCATCAACTTCGAGGACCAGGTGGTGGGTGGCGAGGGCCTCTACCCTATCGACGCCCAGGCGGAACGCGTGGCGGCCGCGCGCAAGGCGGGCGAAGAGGCGGGAGTTCCCCTCTTCATCAACGCCCGCACCGACCTCTTTCTGAAAGAGAAGGACGCGGCCCGCCACGGCGATCTGGTGGCGGAGGCGTTGGAGCGCGCCGCGGCTTACCGGGACGCGGGCGCCAGCGGTTTCTTCGTGCCCGGTCTGAGCGATCTTGGCTTGCTGCAGCGGGTCTGCGAAGGCACGGCCTTGCCGGTCAATGCCATGAAGATTGCCGAGGTCCCGACCATCACGGACCTGGCAGCGCAGGGCGTCTCCCGCATCAGCCACGGGCCGGCGCCCTACTGGCAGGCCATGAAAGACCTCACGGCACACGCAGAGATCCTTTACGGAGGCAGCTCTTAACCAAGACGCTTATCGAAAGCGCCCCCATTTGGGGGTACCGGATACCAGCGCCGGCATGTAGAATTCAGTCCTGTAAGTCCGAGAGGGCGAACTGGACTTGGGGGGACGGGACATGCTTCGCACGATCGCAGCCGCCGTGGCGGTGCTCATTGGCTTGGCTTCTGCAAACGGGGCGCAAGCCGCTGCCGCTATCTACGAAGGCACTTGGGAGAACCTCACCTTCGGCAGCAGCGATGCTGTGACCATCACCATCGATCTCGACCCCGCCTCACCATCTTTGGTCATCGATTTCGACGGCCCGGTCTTCGGCCAAGGCAATCCTGACCCGTTGAACCTGACCGGAACCTCGGACGGCACCAATGCCAACTTCGGTGCCACCGGCGACAGTTTCTTCGGCGACGTCGCTTTGACCATCACCGGCAGCGTGGTGAACGCCACGGTCTCGAACGTGCCCAACCCGGGCATCGACCAGGCGACCGTGGACTCCATCGCCATGGCGGGGCTGACCGACGCGGTCATCCAGCTCAACTACACCGTCTTCTTTTCGGGCGGAGGAGGGCAGGCGGGTGGCGTCATCGATGCCGCCCGGGTGAATCCCGTCCCGCTGCCCGGCGCCGTTTGGCTCTTCGCCTCGGCCCTACTGGGGCTCGGCGCATTCCGGAAGCTCAGAAACGCCGGCAGCCGCTAGAGCGCTTCGCGACCGTACGAGACCATTCTGACGAAGCGCTTTCGGGGCAGCGTCTTCGAGCCTTCAGCCAATCCGCTCACCTTCGGCTTGGCGCATTGCCTCAGCGACCAGTCGGTCCCGGGGGTCGGAGGAGGCAGCGAGGCCCACCATGGTTCCGCTGCGGTCCGCCTCGGATTTGTGCTGGTTCAGCTTCCAGGCACCCTCCAGGCGCTCCACCGTCATTCTCAGTCCAACGATGGCGCGTTCCAGGCCTTTGATGAATTGCGCCGGCGTATCTTCGATCTGCCAGGGCTCGGCACGGCCGCTCTCCTTGAGCGCGGTAAGTTCCTTCAGATGGCGGCTCAGCTCTTCCTCGCTCTCGAAGCTCGCAAGCGGGCCGTGGGCGTGGACCGCGATATAGGTCCAGGTCGGGACGACCTTGCCGTGCTCGCGTTTCGAGGGATACCAAGCCGGTGAGATATAGGCTTGCGGTCCCTGGAAGATTGCGACCGATGGGCCAGCGCCCGCAAGCGTCCGCCAGTGGGGATTGGGCCGCGCCACGTGCGATTCCAATACGGCCGGGCGGTCGCCATCGGCCGGCTTGAAGACCATCGGCACGTGAGAGACAACCAGGCCGTCCGCGGCCGGCGTCACCAGATTGGCGAAAACGATGGTATCGATCGCCTGCGCCAGGACCTCGGCGCGCTCCTCGCGAAATCTGGTCGGGGCGTACATCGGTGCTTTTCCTCTCGTTGAAGCGTTGGCCACTGTGTTGGTGCGCTGCCCAAGGCCTATGCTTTCACCGCTCCATTGAGCCTGTCGAAGCCCTCGGCCAGGTCCTCGATCAGATCGTTGGGATTTTCCAGCCCGATGTGGAGCCGCAGGCAAGGGGACTTGGAGGTCCAAGGGACGGCACTGCGGTAGCCCTGCATGGGAATGAGACGCACCAGGCTTTCGAAGCCGCCCCAGCTTGCGCCGATTCCGAAGTACTTCAAGTCATCGACCATGGCGAAGACCGCCGGGTCCGACACTGGCTTGAGCAGCACGCCCATCAGGCCGGAGGCGCCTAGGAAGTCCCGCCGCCAAAGGGTGTGACCCGGGTCTTCGGGCAAGGCCGGATACATGACCCGCTCCACCTCCGGCCGGTCCTGGAGCCAACGCACGACGGTCAGCGCATTCTCTTGGTGGCGTGAGAGGCGCACCTCCATGGTGCGCAGGCCGCGCAGGGCGAGATAGACGTCATCCGGCCCGGTCGAATAGCCGAGGTCTTGCACATTGCGGCGTACGACGCCGTCCGTCGCTTCGGTGGTGACCAGAACGCCCAGCATGGCGTCGGAGTGGCCGACGATGTACTTGGTCCCGGCGTAGATGGCGACGTCCACGCCGCGCTCGATCGCCGGGAAAAACACCGGCGTGGCCCAAGTGTTGTCCATCAGCAGGGGGATGCCGGCATTGCGGCAAACCTTCGAAAGTGCCGGGATGTCTTGGATCTCAAAGGTATAGGAACCGGGAGACTCGGCGTAGACCAGCTTGGTATTGGGACGGAGCTGCTTGGCCAGGTCGTCGGCAGAAAGCAGCGGGTCGTAGAACGTCGTTTCGACGCCCATCCGGGCGAGAAAGCCGTTGGCCAGGGTGCGGGCCGGGCCGTAGACCGTGTCCGCCATCAGCAGATGGTCGCCCTGCCCGACGAAGGCCGTCACGGCGGCGACGACCGCCGCCAGGCCCGAGGGCAGAACCATGCCGCGGTGGCCGCCGTCCAGCGCCGCCATGGCATCTTCCAACGCAAAGTGGGTCGGCGTCCCGAAGCGACCGTAGGTCACGGCACCCTGTTCATAGCGTCGCTGCGCGCCGGCCAGCATGTCCTCCATAGTCGGATGAATGATAGTGGAGGCGCGGTAAACGGGCGGGTTGACCACGCCATGCCCGGACGCAGGGTCGCGGCCGAGATGGGCCAGACGGGTTTCGATGCGGGCTGTGGCGCCTTGGGTATGTTCGGGGGGCTGGCTCATCGCGCTTAGGCTGTTTCCCGGGAATAGTTGCTGATCGCTGACATTGGCGTGAAGAATGCAGCAGGGGCAAGCCCGGCGGCCGTCTGGCCGGTTGCTTTTGCGTCCAGAATGTTACACAGTCCGGCC
>JANQIA010000392.1 GCA_028282405.1 Rhodovibrionaceae bacterium | reverse complement strand
TGCGTATAACCTCCAACATGGACGGCTCCCTTTGTTTGAGTTGTCGATGAACTCACTCTGGCACAGTCGATGCCGTCGGGGGCCGTCCACTCCAACATGGTTGGGCCGGGCGCAGGCTTCGAGATAGACCCCGGCTCGGGGGCCGGGGTGACAGTCTGTGGGGCTGTGTCGTCCATGGCCCTTTTCGGAATGTCACCCTTGGGGGAGGCCCGAAGGGCCGAGACCCGAGGGTCCAGACTTAGCCACAGACCTGCATTGTCACCGCGTTTAGGCCGCCATTAACGCTCTTGCGCCGGGCGCCCTGTCCCTCTAAACGCGGCACATGCTGGCAAACCTGTCGAAGGCCTTCGGGCAGCTCTCCGACCCCGGCTCGCGCCGCATCTTCTGGCGCGCCCTGGCGCTCACTCTCGCCTGCTACATCCTGCTCTGGATCGTGGCCTTCTACCTGCTCTCCTGGGGTGGCGACAGCCTCCTGGCCTGGGCCGAGAGCGAGAACTTCTCCGACTTCTGGCTCGGCGTCATTCGGGTCTTCTTCGCCGGCGGCGCGCTGAGCGCCATACTCCTGGTCAGCTTCCTCCTGTTCCCGGCCGCGGTCGGCGTCGCGCTCTCCTTCATGCTGGAGGAAATCTGCGAGCGGGTGGAGGCGCGCTACTATCCCAATCTGCCACCGGCGCGCGCCCAGCCCGTCGTCGAGACGCTGACCGACGCGCTGCGTCTGGCCGGCATCACGATTGGTCTGAATCTTCTGCTACTACCCGTATATCTGCTCTTACTTTTCCTCCCACCCCTAAATGTTGTGGTGTTCTACCTTTTGAATGGCTATCTTCTGGGGCGTGAGTATTTCGAGACGGCGGCCGTGCGACGCATGACGGCAGCCGAGGGCCGGCAGCTACGGAAAGCTCATCGGAGCCGGGTCGTGCTTGCCGGCGTTGTGATCGCCATCTTGCTGACGATTCCGTTGGTCAACCTGTTCATGCCGATCGTTGCCATGGCTTTCATCCTTCACGTGTTCGAGGGGGTCCGCGAAAGGCAGGGCGCGACGGCTTAAGGTCAGGCGGACAGCAGACCACAGAGGAAAGGGACCGAATAGACCATGTTTGCGAAGAAGAAAGGCGGCGGCGGCGACGCCAACCAACAGCTCGAGCCGCGCATGTCCGCGGGGCGCTCCGACTCCGGCGCCGGCTTGGAGCGGCAACCCTCGCAGCCGGTGCGCGACCCCATTCGCCGCACTGCCGACTACGCCTCCCAGCCGGTTCGGCGGCAAGCGGAGCAGCAGCGGCCGAGCGAGCCCGCCGCCAGCAGCAACACCAGCGAAGGCAAGAAGCTGATCGTCGGCAGCGGCATCAAGCTGTCCGGCGAGATCATGGCCTGCGAGAAGCTGGTGGTCGAAGGCGAGGTGGAAGCGGACCTCAGCGACAGCCAGATCCTCGAGATTGCCGAGACCGGCCTGTTCCGCGGCCGCGCCGTGGTCGACGAGGCCTTCATCAGCGGCACCTTCGAGGGCGAGCTGACATGCCGCACCCGCCTGACCCTGCGCGCCAGCGGCCGGGTGATCGGCACGCTCCGCTACATGGAGATGGAGATCGAGCGCGGCGGCAAGGTCTCCGGCCAGATCGAGGAGATCGACGGGCGCAGCCTGACCGCGGCGATGCCGCCCGCAGCGGCCGCTGCGGCCGAGGCGCCGACGCCGGTGGATGAGAGCGAAGAGGCCGAGTCCGCCAAGCCGGCTCGCGCCGCCGCCGAGGGTTAAGCGGAGCGCGCAACCGGCCGAGGGCGGATGGCGGCACGAAGGAAATTCCCGGTGGGTTCGGTGGCGTTGATGGGCTGCGTTTGCGCGCTGGCGGCGGTCGTCGCCGCGACCGGCGTGACGCGCAGCCCGCAACCCTCCATGACCGCCTCCGGGGAGATCGGCGCTGTCCTTTCGGCCATCGAGCCATCGGCGGGCGCCGCAAAGCCGCCGGGCATCGCCATCGAGCTGGAGCAGGGCGAGAAGCCGCCGCCGCGCAAGTTCGTCGTCGAGAACGACCCGCGCCGCTTCATCGGCGCCAAGCCGGACTTCCTGCTGGAAGAGCTGGGCCAGCCGAGCTCCCTGCGCAAGGAGTCGCCGGCCGAGGTCTGGCAGTACCGCTCCGAGCAGTGCGTCCTCGACATCTTCCTCTACGAGGAAGCCGACGGCCCCTCGGTGGTCTATCTCGAAGCCCGCGACCTCTATGCCGAGCCGGCCGAGGCCGCCCCCTGCCTCAGCCGCCTCCTCGACATCGCCGCATTGTCGGATAGCTGAGCGGTTTGACAGGGGCTGCGTCGCTGGCGGCCCATCCCGGAATGTCATCCCGGACGCGGGCTTCGCGTCAGCGAAGGCCGTGAGCCGGGAACCATGTCGCCGTGCCGCGCTGGCCGATGAATGGACCCCGGCTCAAGGCCGGGGTGACAGCCTGTGGTGCGGCGCTGTCCGCGGCCTTTCTCGCGACGACGGGACACCCACCAACTGTCATGGTCGGACTTGATCCGACCATCCATTCCTCCGCCCGCGCCAAGCCTTTCCGTGGACCCTCGGGTCAAGCCCGAGGATGACAGTGTGAGTTGGCCAGTGTGCTGTTCTCTTGGGCGCCTCCTTACGACGAAACAAGCGATCGCGGTGAAGGCGCGCCTAGGAAGACGCCACCGCCTGGGTCTTGGCCTTGTAGTTGCAGAAGTCGATCACCGGGCAGCCGGGGCAGTCGGGCTTGCGCGCCTTGCAGATGTAGCGGCCGTGCAGGATGAGCCAGTGGTGGGCGTGCAGCAGCCGTCCCTTGGGCACCCGCTTGAGCAGCGACTTCTCGACCTCGAGCACCGTCTTGCCGGGCGCCAGGCCGGTGCGGTTGGCCAGGCGGAAGAGATGGGTGTCGACAGCGATGGTCGGCTGGCCGAAGGCGATGTTGAGCACCACGTTGGCGGTCTTGCGCCCGACCCCCGGCAAGGCCTCCAAGGCCGCCCGGTCCTGCGGCACCTCTCCGCCGTACTGGCTCACTAGGATGCGGCAGAGCTCGATGACGTTCTTGGCCTTGCTGTTGTAGAGGCCGATGGTCTTGATGTAGTCGCGCAGCTTGGCTTCGCCGAGCGCCAAGATGGCTTCGGGCGTATCGGCCACGGCAAAGAGCGGCCCCGTCGCCTTGTTGACCCCGACGTCGGTCGCCTGGGCCGAGAGCACCACCGCGACCAAGAGGGTGAAGGGGCTGGTGTGGTCCAGCTCGCCCTTCGGCTCCGGGTCGAGTTCGGCGAGCCGGTCGAAGAAGCCCTCGATCTGGGCCTTGGTCATCTTCTTGCTCGCCGCTGTCATTCCGCTGCGTCCCTCGGTCGCTGGTTCTCAATCGCATTCCGCACTATCCTTTGCGGATGTCCGAGGCAAGCACTACGCCCGAACCGCTTTTCGACGCCATCCTGACGCCGCACCGCAGCCTCGGCCCGCGCGGTTTCGTCATCCTGATGTCGGTCGTCTGCGCCGTCTCTTTCGGCGCTGGCCTGGTCTTCTTCCTGATCGGCGCCTGGCCGGTGGTCGGCTTCCTCGGCCTCGACGTGCTGCTGATCTACCTGGCCTTTCGCATCAACTACCGCAGCGCCCGCATGTACGAGCGGCTCTGCCTGACCGAAGGCGGGCTGACGGTGGAGCGGGTGAGCTATCACGGCGAGCGCAAGACCTGGCGGTTCGAGCCATACTGGCTCAGGCTGGAGTACGACCGGCCCGGCGAGCACGACGGGCGCCTGCGCCTCAGCTCCCACGGTCG
>JANQIA010000389.1 GCA_028282405.1 Rhodovibrionaceae bacterium | reverse complement strand
GGCGACGCCGGACGAAGCGCGCGCGCTCTTGCGCCTGAAGGGCGGCGACCGCGTCGCCTTCTAGCCGTCATGCGGGCGCCGGCGGCCATCCTGTCCTGCTTCCTGTGCCTTGGCGGCCTTCCGGCGTTAGCCGACCCGAGCATCACCGGTCACCGCCTGCTCAATTGGTGCCGCAGCGAACAGGCGACGCCGCTCTGGATGCTCTGTCTCGGCTACGTCGCCGGCGTATCGGACCACTTGGAGCGCGTGGAGGGCGCGGCGCTCTACTGTCCGCCCGAGGGTCTGAGCGACGAGGAGGAACGGGAGATCGTGGTGGCCTATCTCGACGAAAACGAAGCGCTGCGCCGCAACTCCGCGCTGGACCTCATCGTCGAAAGCCTGCGCGAGGCGCACCCTTGCATCTGAGGCTGCGCCAACTTTCGAAAGGAGACTGTGCCGTGCATCTCGAAGGCTCTTGCTGCTGCAACGCGGTCAGCTTTTCCATCGACGGCTATGCGCAACCATCCTTGGGGGAGTGGCGTGAGCAGCACTGCCCTAGGGGTAAGAGCAAGGCATGAGCAACGTGGGGCTCAATTTCACCATGGCGGAGTACGACGTCCGCCTGGCAAAGACCCGTAAGGCGATGGCGGCACGGGGACTGGAGCTGCTGGTGGTCACCGACCCCTCCAACATGGCCTGGCTGACCGGCTATGACGGCTGGTCGTTCTACGTGCATCAGTGCGTCCTCTTGGGCCTGGAGGGTGAGCCGGTCTGGTTCGGCCGGGGCCAGGACGCCAACGGCGCCAAACGCACCGTCTTCATGCAGCACGACAACATCGTCGGCTATTCGGACCGCTACGTTCAGTCGACCGAGCGGCACCCCATGGACTATCTCGCCGAGGTGATCCAGGCACGCGGCTGGGGGGCTGTGCGCATCGGCGTCGAGATGGACAACTACTATTTCTCCGCGGCGGCCTACGCGGCGCTGCAAGCAGGCTTGCCGGAGGCGCAGTTCGGCGATGCGACCGGGTTGGTCAACTGGCAGCGCGCGGTGAAGTCGCCGCAGGAGCTGGCTTACATGCGCATTGCCGCCGGCATCGTCGAGCGCATGCATGCGCGCATCCTCGAGCTGGTCGAGCCGGGCTTGCGCAAGAACGATCTGGTGGCGGAGATCTACCGCACGGGCATCCAAGGCAACGGGGAGCACGGCGGCGACTATCCCGCCATCGTTCCACTGCTGCCGACGGGGCGCGACGCGGCCGCCCCGCATCTCACCTGGGACGACAAGCCCTTGGAGGCCGGCGCCGGGACCTTCTTCGAGATCGCCGGCTGCCACAAGCGCTACCACTGTCCTCTGTCGCGGACGATCTTTCTCGGCAAGCCGCCACAGCGTTTTCTCGACGGCGAGACGGCGGTGCTGGAGGGGGTCGAAGCGGGCCTGGAGCAAGCCCGGCCCGGAAATCGCTGCGAGGACGTCGCGGCGGCCTTCTTCGGCATTCTGGCGCGCCACGGCATCGAGAAGGAGAGCCGTACCGGCTACGCCATCGGGCTCAGCTACCCGCCCGATTGGGGCGAGCGCACCATGAGCCTGCGCGCCGGCGATGCCTCGGTGCTGGAACCGGGCATGACGTTCCACTTCATGCCGGGGCTCTGGATGGACGACTGGGGCTTGGAGATCAGCGAGAGCATCGTGATCACCGAGACGGGCGCGGAGCCGCTCTGCCGCTATCCCCGCCGGCTCTTCGTCAAGGACTAGGCAGACCGGAGATGCGCGACAGCCCGATCACGGCAACCGTCGATTTCGCGCAAGACGGCGTCCAGCACGGGCATCTGCGGCTGCCCCACTCGCGCGACGACTCGGCTTGGGGCTCCGTCATGATTCCCATCACGGTGGTGAAAGCGGGCGAGGGGCCGACGGCGCTCTTCACCGGCGGCAACCACGGCGACGAGTACGAGGGGCCGGTGGCGCTTTTCGATCTGGTTCGGCAGCTCAGGGCGGAGGAGATCCAAGGCCGCGTCATCATCGTGCCGGCGATGAACTATCCGGCCTTTCTGGCGGCCCGGCGCACCTCGCCGGTCGATGGCGGCAACCTCAACCGGCTGTTTCCCGGTCGCCCGGATGGCAGCGTGACAGAGAAGATCGCCGACTACTTCCAGCGCGTCCTCCTGCCGATGGCTGACTTGGTGGCGGACATCCACTCTGGCGGCAAGACCCTCGACTTCGTGCCCTTCGCCGCGGCACATCGGCTCGACGACCCGGCGCAGGAAGCCCGCTGCCGCGCGGCCATGGAGGCTTTCAACGCGCCATACTCCCTGATGCTGCGAGAGATCGACAACGTCGGCATGTACGACACGGCCGCCGAGGAGATGGGCAAGACCTTCATCTCGACCGAGCTGGGGGGCGGCGGCAGTGTGACGGCAGAACGCGTCGCCATCGCCAAGCGCGGCCTGAGGAACCTGCTGGTGCACGCCGGCATCCTGCCCGGCGAGGTGACGCGCGTGCAGAGCGTCTTGCTCGATATGCCGGGGGACGATTGCTTTCTGTTCGCCGAGCACCGCGGCCTCTTGGAGCCCTGCATCGATCTCGGCCAGCCGGTCGCCGCAGGACAGCTCGTCGCAAAGGTGCATCCCATCGAGGCGAGCGGCCGGACACCCGCCGAATACCGCGCCAAGATGGACGGCATCCTGACCGGACGTCATTTCCCCGGCTTGATCGGGATGGGCGATTGCCTGGCGATGCTGGCGGTGCCGACGAACGGAGACTAGCCGGCGGCTTCGCGGTCTTCCCGGTCCCAGGCAATGATGTGCTCGCGCAGGCTGTCGAAGCGCGAGTCGACCTCAGGGCCGAAAAGGGGGTCCGGCGAGCCGGCGATCTTCTGGTCCACCTGCCTGAGGTCCGAGTCGGACAGCACCTCGCGGGCGAGGGGGAGGAAGACCTCTTCCTCCTTGCGCATGTGGTCCCAGTAGTGCTGCAGGAACTCGCGGCCCAAGGTGACGAGGCCGTTGCGGGAGATCTCCGCTTCGTTGAGCAGGCTCTCGAAGCCATGCGCCAGGCGGCCGGTCAATTCGGCCAGCTCTTCGTGCTCCTTGTAGAGGTCGCCGATCTTCTCCGAGGCTTCCGGCTGGCGCATCAGCAAGCGCTCGAGCAGCAGATCTTCCTTCGGATGGTGATAGCGGTCGGGAAACTCCCGGCAATACTGCAGCACGCCGTCGATCACGTCGTAGTCCGGGTGCTCTGCTCGGGCGAGCACGTCGAGCTGCCGCTCGAAAGCCTTCAGCAGCTTGGCCATGGCCCGATGCTCCTCTTTGAGCATATCGATGACATCCATCGCCGTGTCCTCCGCTTCCGGCCCTATCCCGCAGCGTGAAGAAAGCACGCTCATTGCGCGGCGGTTTTGATTTCCCTCAAACCGCCTGACGGGCCGGGGTGGCGGCTGCCCTCACATTCCGCTTAGGAAATGTGCTCCAGAGCATTGAAATCGCGTGCAACTTGCGCCGCCAAGCGTGCATTCGACAGCAACAAGGCGACGTTGCAGGCGCGGGTCTTGCCGCCGCTCAGCTCATGCAACCTGCCGAGGACATGGGGTGTCACGGCGGCCCCTGCGACTCCTTTCGCCTCCGCCTCGCGCAGGGCTTCGGCTGTCCAGGCTTCCAACGCGGCTGGGTCGAGGGCGCTTTCGGCCGGTGGCGGATTGGCGATCAGGAGGCCGCTGTCCGGGAGCAGCGACCACTGGGCCGCGGCGATGCGGGCAAGCTTGGCGCTGTCATCGGCCTGGTGATGCAGTCCGAAACCGCTGTCGGCGACATAGAAGGCGGGGAAGCGTGCGGTGCGGTAGCCGATGACGGGGACGCCGAGGCCCTCGAGAGCCTCCAAGGTCGCCGGAATGTCGAGAATCGATTTGGCACCGCTGGCAATGACCGCCGCGGCGGTGCGGGCCAGCTCGGCCAGGTCGGAGGAAACGTCGGGGTGGCTCTGCCAGTTGCGGTGCACGCCGCCGATGCCGCCGGTCGCGAAGAAGCGGATGCCGGCGAGGCGTGCCGCGACCATGGTGGTGGAGACGGTGGTGGCGCCCAGGCTGTGGGCGGCGAGGGTGGCAGCGATATCGCGGCGGCTGACCTTGACCACGTGGTCGGCGGTGGCAAGGCGTTCGACCTCCTCGTCGCTCAGGCCGACATGCAGATGGCCGTCCATCAAGGCCACCATGGCCGGCACGGCGCCCTCCTGCCGCACGGCCGAGAGCATGGCTTCCGCCGCCGAGAGGTTCTCGGGCCGCGGCAGGCCATGCGCCACCACGCTCGACTCGAGAGCAACCAGCGGCTGGCCTTCGTCGAGCGCGGCGGAGACCTCGGCGCCAAGACGGAGATAGACCGTCATGCCGCCTCGAGCGCGCCGCGGAGCTCGCCGATGCGCGTGTCCAGGGCCGTCGCTTCGTAGGCCGCGCGCGGCACCTTGCCCCAGATCGGCCCCGGCCAGGCGGCATCCGTCGTCCAGCGGGCAATAACGTGGATATGAAGCTGCGGCGTCATGTTGCCGAGCGCGGCAACGTTCATCTTGTCCGGGCCGTAGAGATCGACCATGGCCAGGGAGCAGCGGGTGATCTCGTCGCAGAGCAACTGCTGGTCGGCGCGGGTGAGGTCGTGGAAGTCGCGCTTGTCGCTGCGCATGGGCACCAACACGAGCCAGGGATAGTTGGCGTCGTCCATCAGCAGAACACGGCAGAGGTCGAGGTCGCAGACCGGCACGCAATCGCGCTCCAGGTCGGCGTGCAGGACAAAGGCGGGGCTGTCGCTCATCCTTGGTCTCCTTCCTTGGCAAGCATTGCCCGGTCGCGGTGATCTTGCCACCTTGTAGCCGAGATGGGAGGAGCGCGGGAAGCCGAATGAGCGGGATAGCAGCCACCCAAGATCGACAGGGATTGCGAAAGGCCTATCGCAGCGATCTCGACCGCTGCTTCGCCATTCGCGAGTCGGTCCGGGAGAACCGGCTGCGCGACAGCTATGAGCGCTTCCTCGAGATCGCAGGCGCTGCGGTCGATGCGGGGAGCTGCTGGGTTTGGGAGGAGGCAGCGCGCGTCGAAGGCTTCGCCGCCTATGACCCGCAAAGCGCGACCGTCGAGGTGCTCTATGTGCACGACGACGCCCAGGGCCGCGGCATCGGCGATGCGCTGCTCCGCCGCTGCTGCGCCGATCTCAAGGCGCTCGGCTTTGGCCGCGCCTTCCTCAGCACCACGCCGGGGACGCGGGCGCAGGACTTCTATCGCCGCCGCGGTTGGGAAGCCTTTGCCATCGACAAGGCCGGCGATCTGCGTTTCCGCCGAACGCTGAGCGATTTCTGAGCGCTATCCCTGTCGCGCGACGGCGCCCTATATTCCAAAGCATGAGCGCACCGCACCCCGAGACCTGGCTGCAAACCCGGCCCGAGGGGCTCTATTGCCTTCCGGGGGATTTCTACGTCGACCCGCATCGCCCGGTGGGGCGAGCGGTGGTGACCCACGGTCATGCGGATCACGCACGGCCCAACAACGAGGCCGTTCTGGCCACGCCGGAGACCCTGGCCATCATGCGCGCCCGATACCGCGAGCAGGCGGGCGGCACGCTCCAGCCCCTGCGCTATGGCGAGCGCGAACGTATCGGCGAGGTCGAGGTCTCCTTCGCGCCGGCAGGCCACGTTTTGGGCAGCGCCCAGGCGGTGCTGGAGTGGCGTGGCAGCCGGGTGGTGATCTCGGGCGACTACAAGCGCCGGCGCGACCCGACCTGTCCGGCCTTCGAGCCGGTCCCTTGCGACGTCTTCGTCACCGAAGCGACCTTCGGCCTGCCGGTCTTCACCCATCCGGACGACGGGGAGGAAATCCGCAAGCTGCTGACTTCCCGAGCGCTCTTTCCCGAACGCACGCACGTGGTCGGCGTCTACGCGCTCGGCAAGGCGCAGCGGGTGATCTGCCGCCTGCGCGAGGAGGGCTATGACCGGCCGCTCTACATCCACGGGGCCCTGCAGGCGCTCTGCGATCTCTACCGGGAGCTCGGGGTGGCGCTCGGCGAGCTGCGCCCGGCGACAGCGACCTCCAAGCAGGAGATGATGGGGGAGATCGTGCTGGCGCCGCCCTCGGCCATCGCCGACCGCTGGGCCCGGCGGCTCAGCGATCCCGTCGTGGTGCTGGCCTCCGGCTGGATGCGGGTGCGCCAGCGGGCCAAGCAGCGCGGTGTCGAGCTGCCGCTGGTCATGTCGGACCATGCCGATTGGCCGGAGCTGACCCGCACCTTGGAAGACGTCGGCGCCCCGGAGGTCTGGGTCACCCACGGCAGCGAGGAAGCGCTGGTGCATTGGGCCAACGGACAAGGCTTCCGGGCCCGTGCCCTGTCCCTCATCGGGCGTGGGGAGGAGGAGCAGGAGGTCGCATGAAGGACTTCGCGGCACTGCTCGATGCCTTGATCTTCACGCCCTCGCGCAACGGCAAGCTGCGCCATATGCAGGCCTACTTCGCCACGGCGGAGGACCCGCACCGCGGCTGGGGGCTGGCGGGCCTGACCGGCGGGCTCGACTTCAAAAGCGCCAAGCCGGCCCTGGTGCGGGCGCTGGTCGAGGAGCGGGTCGATCCGGCGCTCTTCCGCTGGTCCTACGACTTCGTCGGCGATCTGGCCGAGACCGTGGCGCTGATCTGGCCCGCGCAGCCCGGGGCCAACCGGCCGCCGAGCCTGGACGAGGTGGTGACCCGCCTCCGCCTGGCGGGCAAGAGCGAGGTCCCCGGCCTCCTGGCCGGCTGGCTCGATGCGCTCGATGCCACCGGGCGCTGGGCGCTCCTGAAGCTGATCACCGGCGGCCTGCGGGTCGGTGTCTCGGCCCGCTTGGCCAAGACGGCGCTCGCCGAGTTCGGCAAGGTCGATGTCGCTGAGATCGAGGAGATCTGGCACGGTCTGGAGCCGCCTTACGGTCCGCTGTTCGATTGGCTGGAGGGGCGGGGGGACCGGCCCGAGCCGAACGAGAGCGTCGCCTTTCGCCCCATGATGCTGGCCAACCCCCTGGAGGATCGGGACTTCGAGAGCCTCGACTTCGCGGCCTATCGGGCGGAGTGGAAGTGGGACGGCATCCGCGTGCAGCTCGTCGCACGCAATGGCGAGCGGCGGCTCTACAGCCGCACCGGGGACGATATCGGCCGAGCCTTCCCTGAGATCATCGAGGCGATGGATTTCGAGGCGGTGCTCGACGGCGAGCTTCTGGTGGTGCGCGACGGCCTGGTGGCGCCCTTCAACGACCTGCAGCAGCGCTTGGGCCGCAAGACGGTCTCCGCCAAGCTCTTGGAGAGCAATCCGGCCCATGTACGGCTCTACGACATGCTCTTCGAAGGCGGGGACGACGTCCGGCCGCTGCCGCTCGATCAGCGGCGCCAGAGATTGGAGAGCTGGTACGGGGCAGGGCGGCCGCGCTTCGACCTTTCGGACGTGCTGCCGGTCGCCGGGCGTGAGGCCCTAGCCGCATTGCGGGCCGAGGCCCGGACCGCCGGCATCGAGGGCCTGATGCTGAAGCGCGCCGACAGCGCCTATGTGGCCGGCCGGCCGAAGGGCCCCTGGTACAAATGGAAGCGCGATCCCCTGACCCTCGACGTGGTGCTGATGTATGCCCAGCGCGGCCACGGCAAGCGGAGCTCCTTCTACTCCGACTACACCTTCGGCGCTTGGCGCGACAGCGAAGGCGGTGACGAACTGGTGCCGGTCGGCAAGGCCTATTTCGGCTTCACCGACGAAGAGCTGAAGCAGCTCGACAAGTGGGTGCGGGACAACACGGTCGATCGCTTCGGCCCGGTGCGGGCGGTGGCGCCGGGCCTGGTGCTGGAAGTGGCCTTCGATGCCGTGCATCCCTCGACGCGGCACAAGTCGGGCCTCGCCATGCGCTTTCCGCGGGTCAAGCGCATCCGCTGGGACAAGCCGGCGGACGAGGCGGACCGGGTGGAGACCCTCGCGGCCCTGGTCGAAACCGCATAGGCTTGTGTTAAACTCTTCCGTCTGCGATGGGAGGACGGGAATGGCGGAAGCGCGAAATGAGGGGAGGCGGCGTCTGACGCTGCTGCTGTGCGGGCTCGGCGGCGCGGGCTGTGCCGGCGCGATGCTCTTTGTCCTCCTGCTCTACGGGGCGCCTTACGAGCCTTTCTGGTGGGCCGTGATGGCCGTCATCCTGGCGGCAGCCTTCGTGGTGCCGCGGGCGCTCGTACCGCTGGCGGAGTGGGTGATCGAGGGCTACCGGCAGGCCCGCGAGGACTGAGACTCGGCTGAGCCAGCGTCGCTTTCGTCCTGCGATGTCAGCCGCTGGACAAGGGCCGCCAGCTCCGTAGCGTCGATCGGCTTGCCGAGGGTCGCATGCGCGCCGAGCTTCTCGGCCATCTCCAGGAAGGATACGCCATAGCGGGTGCCGCCGCCGGAGATTGCCACGATCTTGATTTCGGGGTTCTTGGCACGCAGCTCCTGGATAGTCTCGATGCCTTCCTGTCCGGGCATCAGGATGTCCGTGATCACGATATCGGCCGTGAAGTCGGCCAGCAGCGCCAAGCCGCGGCGCCCTTCGACAGCGGTCTTCACCTCGTGCCCCTCGTCCATCAGCAGGTCGCTGAGGACATCGAGAACGAGCTCATTGTCGTCGATGACCAG
>JANQIA010000037.1 GCA_028282405.1 Rhodovibrionaceae bacterium | reverse complement strand
ACGCAAGCGGGAAGCGCGGATCCAGTGGAGCCGGGCCTTGAGCTTGGAGCCGGAAGAGGAAGAGATTCCGAAGATCGAGCGCAAGCTGCGCGAAGGCCTCCCCGCGCTCGGGAGCGAAACAGAGGACGGCGACCGCTCGGAAGCGGACGCGCAGTAAAGCAAGCCCGATGTCTCTTGCCGCAGAGACCGCTGCCGGCACCGCCCATAGCGTCACGGCTGCGGCCAAGATCAATCTCACCCTGCGGGTCACCGGCCGCCGGGCCGACGGCTATCATCTGCTCGACAGCCTGGTGGTCTTCACCGAGTTGGGCGATCGGCTGGATGTCCGCCTGCCCGCTGCCGGCGAGACGGAGCTGAGCCTCTCGGTCGAGGGGCCCTTTGCGGCGCAGTTGAACGGCGAGGCGAACAACCTAGTGCTGCACGCGGCCCGCCGGATGGCGGAGGATGCCGGGGTTGCACCGCGCGCCGCCTTCACGCTGACCAAGGCCCTGCCGGCCGCCTCCGGCATCGGCGGCGGCTCCGCCGATGCCGCCGCGGCCCTGCACCTGCTCAACCGCCTGTGGGGCTTGGCGTACTCGCTCGACGCACTGCAGGCCCTCGCCTTGCCGCTTGGCGCCGACATTCCGGTCTGCCTGCTCACGCAGCCGGCGATGATGCGCGGCATCGGCGAGGATCTCGCCGCGGTCGACCACCTGCCGCCCTTCGCCCTGCTGCTGGCGAACCCGGGGGCCGCCGTCTCCACCGCCGAGATCTTCGCCACGCGCCAAGGGGCCTATGCAACGCCAAGCCCCCTGCCCTCAGCCCTCGGCGATTTGGACTCGCTGATCGACTGGCTGGCGCAGGAAGCCAACGACCTGGAAGACCCGGCCCGCCGGCTTTGCCCCGCCGTCGGCGAGGTCCTGGAGACGCTCGGCCGCACCGCAGGCTGCCGCCTGGCCCGCATGAGCGGCAGCGGCGCCACCTGCTTCGGGATCTACGCCACGCCTGCCGAGGCGGAGACTGCCGCCGAGGCGGTGGCTCGCGCCTACCCGGCCTGGTGGGTCGCCGCCAGCCGCTGCCGGGGCGCCTAGTGGTGTGCCTCGGAACCGGAAGGCTTGCGAGGCACCGAGCCAAAGCGTAGATAATCGCCTTCTTGGCCTGGCAGCATGGGGCGTAGCCAAGCGGTAAGGCAGCGGGTTTTGGTCCCGCGACCCCAGGTTCGAATCCTGGCGCCCCAGCCAACTCCTTATTCTTCAGTGAAATCAACGAGTTGCCCTGTGGATAACCCGAGCGCCGGTACACGTCGGTGGTCCACGGGACGCCGGGAAAGGGCGGCTCGCACCCCCACCCGCCCGTCCGTGCCTCATCCCTCCGCCGCGAGTCCCGTGAACGCCGCGTCCAGCAGCGCGTCCGCCCTGGCGTTGGGCACCAAGGTCTTGTGCGTTTTGGGGGTCGTTACCACGCCAGGGCGTGGTGACGCGTGCGGCTTTTTCCGATTGATTTCAGCATCCTGGGGTCCGATCAAGCGCCCATCTGCGGAATTTGGGATAAACCGGCCGGCCC
>JANQIA010000383.1 GCA_028282405.1 Rhodovibrionaceae bacterium | reverse complement strand
TGACCGTGTCCTTCTTCTTCTTTCTCTTTCCCGGCAGCCGGCTCTTCAGCCTGGCGCTGGCGAACTCCCTGGCCGTCTACACCTGCATCTTCGTCTTTCTCGCCAAGCTCAATTTCGCGGACCACATCGAGTTCTGGGAGGCCTATACCGGCTTCGCGGCCCCCTTGGTCGGCTTGATTCTCGGCTGCTGGTATCAGCGCGACACGATACGTGCCTTCGTCTTGAGCGGGCAGGAGCGGCAGAAGCAGAGCGGCTACGGCCGGATCCTTCTCTGGATCGCACCCCTGGTGGCCATTGCCTTCTCGACCAGCTTGGTGCGCCACGTCGTAACCCCGGAGCAGTACTACGACGAGCTCTTCCTCGGGGCGATGATTCTGGTGGGCATGCTGGTCTTCTTCGTCAGCCGCGACATCTCCATCTTCCTGCTCCGCACAGGACTGGCGTTCGAGGAGTTTTTCACGCGCGTGAAGGGCCTGATGGCGCCGGTCTATGCTTTCACGACGTTCTACACCTTGAACGTCATTATCTTCGCCTGCCTCTACCGGATCGCCGACCGTCTTTCGGACGGGCCGCAGTTCGTCGTCCGTGGGGCGCCGACCGAGATTACCTTCATCGAGAGCCTCTATTTCTCGATCATCACCCTGAGCACCGTCGGTTACGGCGACATCATCCCGGCAAGCCCGATCATCCAGGCATTGGTCGCCATTCAGATCATCGTCGGCGTTCTGCTGCTGCTCTTCGGCTTCAACGAGATTCTCGGCTACGCCCGCGCCCACAAGGACCCACCCGATGCCTGACCGCGGTCGAGGTCAAGACGCCGTCTTGGCCACGGCTAGGGGTGTTCGGTCCTTCGTGCTGCTTGTGTTGGGGACGCTGCGCGATCTGCTCCCCATCATCGGGGTGATCGCCTTCTTCCAGGTCTTCGTCATCCAGGAGCCCTTTCCCAACTGGCGGGAGATCCTGACCGGTCTGCTGATGGTGATGCTCGGGCTGGCCCTCTTCATTCAGGGCCTGCAGATGGGCCTCTTTCCCTTGGGCGAATCCATGGCGGACGCCTTTGCGCGCAAGGGCAATCTCTGGCTGCTGCTGATCTTCGCCTTCGGGTTGGGCTTCGGCACGACGGTCGCCGAGCCGGCATTGATCGCGGTGGCCGGCGAAGCGGCCGAAGCCGTGGCGGACGCCGGCGTGATTGCTGCCACTGAAGACGCCATGGAGGAGTATGCCGACGGGCTGCGCTACACTGTGGCCTTGGCCGTCGGCGCGGCGCTCGTGCTGGGAGTCCTGCGCATTCTCAAGGGCTGGCCGCTCCATTTCATCATCATGGGCGGTTATCTCGTCATCGTCCTGCTGACCCTGGTGGCGCCGGCGGAGATCGTCGGCATCGCTTACGACTCGGGCGGGGTGACCACCTCCACCGTAACCGTGCCGCTGGTGACCGCGCTCGGCATCGGTCTCGCGTCTGCCATACGCGGGCGCAATCCGTTGACCGACGGGTTCGGCCTCATCGCCTTTGCCAGCCTCACGCCCATCGCCTTCGTGCTGGTCTACGGGATGGTGATCTAGGCGATGCCGGCGTTGCTGACGGACTTCCTGGACTCGCTGCTGGCAACGATTGTCGATGTCCTGCCGATCGCGTTCATCGTGCTCACCTTTCAGCTCGCGGTGCTGCGCAAGGTCCCGCCCAGTCCGGTGCGTCTCGCGGTTGGCTTTGCCTACGTCGTCTTGGGGTTGAGCCTCTTCCTGCTCGGCCTGGAGCGCGCCCTCTTTCCGCTGGGCGAAACCATGGCGCGACAGCTCACCTCGCCGGAGGTGATCGGGGTGGCGGAAGGCCAGTCGGTGGACTGGACTGCCTATCTCTGGGTCTACGCCTTTGCAGCCGCCATCGGGTTCGCAACGACGGTGGCGGAGCCGGCGCTGATCGCCGTTGCCTTGAAGGCGGGCGAGGTCTCCGGCGGCACCTTGAAGCCTTGGGGACTGCGCCTTGCGGTGGCTGTGGGTGTCGGCCTGAGCATCGCCGTCGGGACCTTTCGTATCGTCACCGGCACGCCGCTGGTGATGTACATGGTCGTGGGCTACGTGCTGGTGGTCATCCAGACCTTCTTCGCACCGCGGATGATCATTCCACTGGCCTACGACTCGGGCGGGGTCACCACCTCGACGGTCACCGTGCCCCTCGTGATGGCGACGGGGCTGGGTCTGGCCGCCACCGTACCGGGACGCAGCCCGGTGCTCGACGGCTTCGGACTGATCGCCCTTGCCAGCCTCTTCCCGATGATTACGGTCATGGCCTACGCGCAGTTCAGCACCTGGCTGAACGCACGCCGCAAGCCCGTCCGAGACAAAGAGACGAGCTGAGAGAGGGCCGAGCCGACATGAAGTTCAAGCTCATCGTCACGATCATCGCCGACGAGAAGACGGACGACATTCTGGAGGCCGCCCGCAAGTCCGGCGCCACCGGTTGCACGGTGATCACCAACGCGCGGGGCGAGGGGCTCAATCCACCCAAGACCTTTCTCGGCCTGACCTTGACGGGCCAAAGCGACGTCGTGCTGCTGTTGGTTGAAGAGCATATGAGCCGCCGCATTCTCGAGGCGATCGGGAAGGCCGGAGAGTTCGATGGCGATCCGGGCAGCGGAGTCGCGTTCCAGATCGATATAGAGGACGCCATCGGCTTGGGCTCGCAAATGCCCACCTTGCGGGAAGAGATCGAGGACGAAATATGAGTGTCGCGACCTATCGACCGGTCCGCGAAGCCATGCGGCCGGAGCCGAGGACGATTGCCGGGCTGGCGAGCGTCGCCGAAGCGATGGATGTGATGCGCGACCACAGTATCAGTTCCCTGGTCATCGAACGCCGTTACGAGGGAGACGAATACGGCCTGGTGGTGATGCACGACATCGCCGAAAAGGTGATTACGCCCAACCGCTCGCCGCAGCGGGTCAGCGTCTACGAGATCATGTCCAAGCCGGTCGTGACCGTGGATGCCGATATGGATATCCGCTACGCCGTCCGCCTGCTCACCCGTTTCGGTATCTCTCGCACGCTGGTGATGGAGAAAGGCGAACTCGCCGGCCTCGTGACCCTGCGCGACCTCGTCTTCACTTACATTCCGGCGGCTGCGGGCGAAGGCGCAGCGGCCCCGGGGGCGAAAGGCTAGGCGGTGTTCGACAGTCTACTCATAGCCAATCGCGGCGAGATCGCCTGCCGCATCATGCGCAGCGCCCGTGCCATGGGCCTGCGCTGCGTCGCCGTCTATTCCGATGTGGACGCAGACGCGCAGCACGTGCTGCAAAGCGACCTGGCGCTGCGCCTCGGGCCGGCGCCGGCGGCCGAGAGCTACCTGCGCATCGATGCCATCCTCGAGGCGGCGAAACGCGCCGGCGCGCAGGCCATCCATCCGGGCTACGGCTTCCTGTCCGAGAATGCAGGCTTCGCCGAGGCCTGCGCGCAGGAAGGCCTGATCTTTGTCGGCCCTCCGGCGGCGGCCATCCGCGCCATGGGCTCCAAGAGCGAGGCCAAGGCCATCATGGCCAAGGCCGGGGTGCCTCTGGTGCCAGGCTACCACGGGACCGATCAGGATCCGGAGCGCCTGGCGCAGGAAGCCGCGGAGATCGGCTATCCCGTTCTGATCAAGGCCTCGGCCGGGGGCGGCGGCAAGGGCATGCGGCCGGTGCGCGCACCCGAGGATTTCTCCGCCGAGCTGGCGGCGGCCAAGCGCGAAGCCAAGGCTGCCTTCGGCGACGACCGGGTGCTGATCGAGAAGTACCTGGGCGCGCCGCGGCACATCGAGGTGCAGGTTCTGGCCGATAGCCACGGCAAGACTCTGCATCTCTTCGAACGCGACTGCTCGCTGCAGCGACGCCACCAGAAGGTCATCGAGGAGGCACCGGCCCCCGGCCTCACGGAGGCTGAGCGGGACCGGCTCTGTGCCGCCGGCGTGGCGGCCGCCGAGGCGGTCGGCTATGTCGGCGCAGGCACCGTCGAGTTCATCGCCGAGGACGGCGCGTTCTACTTCATGGAGATGAACACGCGCCTCCAGGTCGAGCACCCGGTGACCGAGATGATCACCGGGCTCGATCTCGTCGCCTGGCAGTTGCGCATTGCCGCCGGCGAGGCGCTGCCCTTCGAGCAGTCTGAGATTTCGGTGAGCGGCCACGCCGTCGAGGCGCGCGTCTATGCCGAAGACCCGGCCAACGACTTCCTGCCGACCACCGGGCGGCTGACCAGTCTCAGCCTGCCGGACGACCGGCCCGGATTGCGGGTCGATAGCGGCGTGGTCGAGGGCGACGAGATCACACCCTACTACGACCCGATGATCGCCAAGGTGATCGCACAGGGCGCCGATCGCGCTCAGGCCGTCGCCCGCCTGGCCGCCGCCCTGGCGGACAGCCGGCTGACCGGGCTGAACGGCAACATCGCCTATCTGGAAGCGGCCCTGCGCCATCCGGACTTCCGCGCCGGCCAGGTCGACACCGGCTTTCTGGCTCGCCATGCCGACAGCCTTCTGGCCGAGACGGGTCCCGGCCGGGCGGAGCGTTTGGCCCTCAGCGCCTTGGCGGAGCAGCTTCTGCGGGCGCGGCAGGCGGCCGAGAGCGCAGCGCTGACCGAGGACCCCTACAGCCCCTGGGCCGACGCGCGCGGCTGGCGACTCAACGGCGGCACCCGCCGCCTCATTCGGTTCCGGCAGGGCGGCGAGACGGAGGAGATCGAGCTCCACTACGACCGCGACGGCTATGCCATTCGCGTCGGCGAGCAGACTATAGAAGCCACGGCCAGGGACCTTGGCGAGGGTGCCGTGTTGGCGGGCCTGGACGGGGTCCAGCATCGGGTTCATGTGGTCTGGGATGGAGCGCGGCTGACTCTCTCCGGCTTCGGCTGGTCGCAGCGCCTGGAGCTGGTCGATCCGCTGGGTGGTCACGGCGAAGACAGCGGCGGCGCGGGTCATCTCAGCGCCCCCATGCCGGGCCGGGTGACCCAGGTGGCCGTGTCCTTGGGCGAGGCGGTGGAGCCCGGTCAGCTTCTGCTCGTCCTCGAAGCCATGAAGATGGAGCACAGCATCAAGGCGCCCATGGCCGGCATCGTGGCCGCGCTGCAGGTGGTGGAAGGCGATCAGGTCGAGGAGGGGGTCGAGTTGGTGGCCATCGAGGCGGAAGAGGGGGCCGCAGTGGCGGGAGAGGCGCCGTGAGGGAAGCCGGTGGCCTGGCCGGCGAGGCGGTCAAGATCGTCGAAGTCGGCCCACGCGACGGCCTGCAGAATGAGCCGGAGAGCGTTGGCCAGGAGACCAAGCTTGCGTTGATCAAGCGGCTTGCCGACTGCGGCCTGTCCGTGATCGAGGCGGGCGCGTTCGTCTCGCCCAAGTGGGTGCCGCAAATGGCCGACAGCGCCGAGGTGCTGGCCGCGATCGCGCGGCGGCCGGGTCGGCGCTATCCCGTCCTGGTGCCCAACCTCAAGGGCTACCAGCGGGCCCGCGCCGCAGGGGCCGAAGAGATCGCGGTCTTCGCGGCCGCCTCCGAGAGCTTTTCCCAGAAGAACATCAACTGCTCCATCGCCGAAAGCCTCGAGCGGTTTCGGCCGGTGGTGGAGGCGGCGCGGCAGGATGGCGTCGCCGTGCGCGGCTATGTCTCCTGCGTGCTCGGCTGTCCCTATGAGGGTGCAATCGAGTCGGCGAAGGTGGCCGAGGTCGCAGCGGCACTGCACGCCGTGGGCTGCTACGAGGTCTCGCTCGGCGACACCATCGGCGTCGGCACGCCGGAGGCGGCGCGGCGCATGCTGCTGCAGGTGGCCGAAGCCGTGCCCCTGCCGGCCTTGGCGCTGCACTTCCACGACACCTACGGCCAGGCGCTGGCCAACATCTACGCCTGCCTGGAGGAGGGCGCGCGGGTGATCGACTCCTCCGTCGGCGGTCTCGGCGGCTGTCCCTATGCCAAGGGTGCGAGCGGCAACGTGGCGACCGAAGACGTGGTCTACATGCTGAACGGGCTCGGCATGGACAGCGGAGTCGATCTCGATCGGCTGATCGAGACGGCCTGGTTCATTTGCCGGGCGCTGGGTCGGCAGCCGGTCTCGCGGGTCGCCTTGGCCAAGGCCGCCTGATGAGGCGGCTATGACGTTGCATCTCATCAAGCTTTCGGTCGGCTCGGAGAGCGTTGAAAGCCTGGCTGCTTGGCAGGCGGGGCGCTTGGCGGAGACCGGGCGAATCGTTCACCGCACCCGCATGATGCCGAAGCGGAAGCAGGCGCTGCTCGAGGGCGGCTCGATCTACTGGGTCATCAAGGGCATCGTCAGCGCCCGTCAGCCCTTGGCCGACATCACCAGCGAGGACGATGACGGCGGCGAGGGGCGCCGTTGGGCGGTCCTGCACTTGGAGCAGACGCTGGTTCGGGTGGCGCCGCGCGCCCATCGTCCCTTCCAGGGCTGGCGCTATCTGGAGCCGAAGGATGCCCCGCCGGACATCACGGCCGAGACCGGCGATCTCGCCGACATGCCGCCGGAAATGCTGCGCGATCTGCGGAGCTTGGGGCTGCTCTGAGCCAGGCTGCGCGCTGGTCGAAGGGGCGCTGTGGAGAAATATGACACGGCCGTAATTTTTTCTCTGGACAAGGCCGTGGCGGATGAATAGATAACCCCTCGCGCCGCTCGAACGCGGCGCTTTTCTTCCCGGGAATAGCGACCAGCGACCGCTCCGAGGAGCGGTGGAGGGGAGCTTTTTTCGGTCAAGTGGCCGGTAAGGCGCTTGGGTTTTTTGACAAGTTGTTATGAATGGAAGGGATGTGTTGGCGGTTGGCCTTCTGTGGGCTGATTTGCTGATATGTCTTAGGTGTCTGTCTT
>JANQIA010000382.1 GCA_028282405.1 Rhodovibrionaceae bacterium | reverse complement strand
GCAAATGGTCAGGACTGGGGCGGGACACTCCGAAACGTCACGGCGCTCAACAGCGCGCAAGGATGATGGGAACCCGCTCCCGCGAAACCCCTGCGGGCCAGCGGTCATAACAACGGCCGCAAATCACAGGCCGGATACATGACCGCTCCCCAACCAACTGCCGAAACTGCCATTCAACCCTTGCCAGAGCGGGGCCGTCCATACATGACATGTTGTACGAAACAGCGGCCGTTTGAGCACCAGCCTGTCACCCCGGCCAAAAGCTTCGCGTTAGCGAAGGCCGCGAGCCGGCGTGCAGAAAAGGGTTCGGTGCAGGCCGATAGATAGTATCCGGCTCGCTGTCGAGGCCGGGATGACGGCTGAGGTTGGTGCCCTACAGCGCCGCAGGCATCAAAGATCAAACCGGCGGACGAGCGACACCAACGCCGAGTCTCTTTGCGTGAAATGGATCGCAGAGCCGCCAGTCATTTCAAACGCGTGGCAGTTTTGCGCACTGTCATCGACAAGAACCGCGTCACGGAAGCTCAATCCGTGACTCTTCAGCCACGGCGCAAAAAAATGCTCAGGCTCCTCCTTCAAAGCTCCAACCTCGCACGAGCACAAGACATCGTCGAAGTTGTCCCTGATTTCCCGATTCTCATCGATGGCATTGACGAAGCAGTCCATATTGTCGGTCGCAAGAACAACGAGAGAGTGCTGCCTGATTTTCAGCAGCACCTGAACAATCTCACCATCGAGGCGCATGGCAGCGCAGTCTTGAATGAGCCGCTCGAGCATGAAGCCGTCTTTGGCATTTGGCAGGGTGGGTGCATCAAATCGACGGATGGCGTCTTCGGCTGAATGCACCCCCCGCATCCAGTCGCGCACAAACGCCTCATCCGAGAAAATCCGGCGTACGAAGCTCTGCACAGACGCTTTCATCGTGTGTGTCTTCCCGGTCAGAATGCTCGACCAGAAAGGGTCGTGATTGAGCACGCCGTTGAAATCGACAAACAGAGCCCTTTCCCAAAGCCGCGTCCCTGGAGGGCGAGCGCCGAAGGGAGTTCTGACGGCTAAGGACATTCAGTTCTCGAGTCGCGCTAAAGGATGGCTCCGTTGCGCTGAAAAACGCAGCGCCTGCATCTACACTACCACACCGCCAAGCGGGCTGGGCCGTACGGCGCAACAGCGTCCTGTATCAAACGGCCAGCGAGTGACAGGCTTTGCCGGCCTTCAGGTAGCTGTCGAAGCAGGCGGCGACCGAGCGGCGGAAGGGCTGGCCTTCCTCGGTGAACGCGAGCTGCTGCCCGTTCCATTCGATCAGCCCATCGCCGCAGAGCTCGTCCAGGCCCTCGAAGGCGTCCGCGACCGCATCGACGGAACGATCGTGCTCGGCGCAGATGGCCGAGATGTCGATGCGCTCGCCGCACATGACCTGCATGATCAGGCTGCGGCGCAGGATGTCGTCCTGGCTCAAGCTCAAGCCGCGCTGGGTGGGCAGCCGGCTGGCCTCGATGGTACGGCGGTAGTCCCCCAGGTCGGCCATGTTCTGGGCGTAGCCTTGCGGCAGGGAGCCGATGGCCGAGGCGCCGAGGCCGATCAGCGCCGGCGCGGTATCGGTGGTGTAGCCCTGGAAGTTGCGCCCCAGCTCGCCGCGCGCGGCGGCCACGGCCATGGGGTCGTCGGGCCGCGCGAAGTGGTCCATGCCGATCGCCACGAAGCCGAGCTCCGAGAGGCGGCGGGTGCCGGCCTCGGACTGCTGGCGGCGGGTCTCCACGTCCGGCAGGTCCGCTTCCTGGATCAGCTGCTGGTGCTTCTTCATCCAGGGCACGTGGGCGTAGCCGAACAGCGAGATGCGGTCGGGCTCCAGCGTCGCCGCAAGCTCGATGCTG
>JANQIA010000381.1 GCA_028282405.1 Rhodovibrionaceae bacterium | reverse complement strand
GGCCGTCGCGGCCGAGCAGCCGCGTCGCATTGACCAGGAGTTGACCCGGCCGAGGTGTCGCGAAAATCCAGATCTTGGCCCGTGGCAGCTCGTAGGCGCCTTCGGCGTTCGCCTCCTGCAGCAGGCGCGACACCTCCGGGCTGCAGATGGTATCCGGCCCCCAGTAGTCGAGAAAGCGCGCCACATCGACGCCGCCCAGACGGAAGATCATCGTCGGGTTTTGGACCTTGCCTTCATCGCCCACGGTGAAGGACAGGCCGGCGCGATGAACCACGTCGCCGTCACCGCTGGCGTCGATGACGATCTTGGCATGAACCGCCGCCAGCCCCGCTTTGCTCGCCACCACGACGCCTTGGATCCAGTCCTCCTCGCCGATCACGCCGACCACGAGGCTGTGGTAGAGCACCTTGACCCGGCTGTCCTGCAGCAGGCCGTCGGCGGTCTCCCGCCAAGCCAGGGGCTCGTGGGTCACCGTCCAGGTCTTGCCGTAGCGCTGCGGCGCGGTCAGCCCGCCGCGCTCGATCATGGCTTTGCGGAAGCGGTCAGCGAAGCCGAAGACGGCCTGCTCGGGACGGTTGGTCACCCGCTCACTGGCGTAGTAGAGGCCGCAGATCGTGCCGGACAGGCCGGCCACTGCGTTGCCGCCGCAGAAGCCGTAGCGCTCGATCAGCAGTACCGACAGTCCGGTCTTCGCCGCCGTGGTCGCGGCCGCGACACCCGCTGCACCACCGCCCACGACGGCGACATCGGGTTCCATGAAAAGCGGCAGGCCATGACTGCGCGGATAGAGGTTGGTGGCGCTCCAACTCGGCGTGAGGTTCGGCGACGGCGCCCGCGACGGTGCCGCCGATGGCTCGGTTGGCGGCACACGAGGAAGGTCGGACATGGCTGGGCGCTCCGGCTGATCGGTGGCGAGCATGATGTTCAACTAACATGTTAGATGTCAACCAGCTTGAGCGATAACCCGTCCAGCAATAGGGTAAGGGTGGAAGACCCGCCAACGGCCGGCTTGGCCTAGGCCGCGGAATGCAACACGAGAGGGACGATCGAACGGATGGTGCGTGCCAAGCTGTCAGGCCCCGCAGCGAAGAGGCTCGTGCCGAACGGCAAGGGTTCCGAAAAACGCGGTGGGCAGCAGGAAAGCGCCTATGCGCTTTTGAAAGAGATGATCATCCTGCAGGACCTTCCGGCCGGAACCCTGGTTTCGGAACTCTCTCTCAGCACGCAGCTCGGTTTGGGGCGGAGCCCGATCCGCTGGGCCTTCCAGCGCCTCGCGACCGAGGGGCTCGTCAGCATCCTGCCGCAGCGCGGCGTCATGGTGACCGACATCAACGTCGACCAACAACTCAAGCTGCTGGAAGTGCGCGCCGAGCTGGAGCGCCTCATGGTCGTCGGCGCAGCCAGGCGGGCCACCCAGGCGCAGCGCCAGCGCATGCGCAGCTTGGCAAAGTCGTTCGAGACTCTGGCGAGGTCGGGCGACGGCAAGGCCTTCATGGCCATGCTGAAGGAGATTCACGACCTGACGGCGGAAGCGGCTGACAACGAGATCCTGGATAACGTCATCGGTCAGGTGCAGGGGCTGTCGCGGCGCTTCTGGTACACACACTATGAGCGCCACGGCGACTTGAAGCTGGCCGCCAAGCTTCATGCCGAGCGGTTGCGTCGTATCGCGGCCGGGGATGCGCCAGGCGCGGCGGCAGCCTCCGACGCCTTGGTCGACTATCTGGAACGCTTCACCCGCTCGACACTCGCCTACGGTGCGCGAACCCTGTCTGCGGCGGGGCCGTGAGCGCTATAGCCCGTCACCGCTTCCCGGTGCTCTAGTGCTGCTGCCGCTTCTCCAGCAGGCCGAGGAACTTCTCATACTCCGCATCGTTGACGCCGTAGCTGTGATCGTCGTCCGGAAAGCTGCCTTCCTTAACCTCGCGCACGTAATCCGACAGGCCCTTCACGGCGACTTCGGTGAGGTTGGCATAGCGCTTGGTGAACTTCGGCTTGAAGTCGGTGAAAACGCCCAAGAGGTCATAGGACAGTAGGATCTGCCCGTCCGTTCCGGCGCCCGCGCCAATGCCGATGGTCGGGATCTCAAGCTGCTCCGAGATCACCTTGGCGATGGGGGCGGGGACGGCCTCGAACTCCAGCATAAAGCAGCCGGCGTCCTGGATGGCGAGCGCGTCTTCCAGGATCTTGATGGCTGCCTCCGCAGTGCGGCCCTGGATCTTGAAGCCGCCGAACATGGCGACGGTGTGCGGCGTCAGCCCAATGTGGGAGGCGGTGGGAATGCCGGCATCGACCAGCGCCTTGAGAATGTGCGCCTGGCTCTTGCCGCCTTGCGGCTTCACGGCGTCGCAGTCGGCGTCCTGCATGAAGCGGGTCGCATTGACGAGGGCGCGATCGACCGTGTTGTAGCTCTGATAGGGCATGCAGCCGAGCACGAAGGTCTTCGGCGCGCCGCGGCGGACGGCCTGCGCGTGCATCACCATCATGTCCATGGTGGCCGGGATGGTGCTGGCATGGCCGTGCGCCACCATGGCCAGGGAGTCGCCGACCACGCAGACGTCGACACCGGCCATCTCCGCCCAGCGCGCCGAGGTGTAGTCGGGCACGGAGCTATAGACCATCTTTTCGCCGGTGTGCTTCGAGTCCCGAATCTCGGTGATCGTCCGCTTCTTCTTTTCGCTGCCGTTGTCCTTGGGCATGCCCTCGCGTCTCCCTTCCGCCTCTTGTCGGCTTGCATCTGCTGCCCGCGCCGCTTGGCGGCGCGGGCATCCCTGTGATATGTATGATATATGAGTAGTATGTTTAGTGATATCGCGCGGTCGGTCAAGCTTCGCCCGCGGGGCTGGGAGGGTTTCGGCTTTGCCTTGCAAGAACGCCCAGGGAGGACCGCGTGGTAGTGGCCGTGATCGGCTTGCCCGAGACGGTGGCGCTGGACCATCTGGCCATCGCCGCGGCCTGCGGCTTGCTGCTGGGCTATGGTGGCGCACTCTTGAGCGGTTGCTATCCTTTGGCCGAGGCGCCGCTGCCCAGACGCGGCCTCGGCGGGAAGGCCTTGGTGCTGCTGGCGAGCGCCAGCCTGCTGCTGACCGCCATCCTGCTGCTCGGCTTTATCGTCTTCGCCGCCGCCTGGGCCCCGGCATTGATTGCCGCCGGCCTCGCCTTGCTCGGCGGACCCCTGCTGTTTCAGGGCCTGCCGCAAAAGCTCGCCGGCGGCCTGGTCGGTCTCTGCGCACTGATCGCCGCCCAGGCCATCCTGCTCGCGATTCTGACGCGCGCGCTGATCGCTTAGCCGCGCGTTGCAACCAAGCTTAGGGAGGAACCCGCCATGCCCGCCAAGTTCAAGATCATGATTTCCATCGTCGTGGTCATTGCCGCAGCGGCCGTGTTTCACTTTCAGTCGGCGGCGGGGCAGGAGGTCACGCCCTGGGTCGCGCTGGCGCTCGGCGCCTTCATGATCTTCGCCATGTGGCTCTTCCCGGAAGAGCAAAAGAAGAAGTCCAGCAGATAGCGCTGAGCGGTGGCGCACTCTTTGGTGATGGTTCGTCCATACGTACGGCGTTGAGCTGCCTTGCATGTGCGACTGCCAGGCTAGCGCGACGTGGCGGCAGCGCTAGGTTGGATGCGAACAGCGTTCCAGCCGAAAGAGAAGCCGCCCATGTCGCTCGAGGTCCTGTTTCTGATCTTCATCGCTTTGCTGGTCGGGGCTGCCGGGCCCATTCAGGCCGGCGTCAACGCCACCATCGCCCAATACAACGGCCATCCACTGACGGCGGCCTTCACCAACACCATGGTGGCCAGCGCCTTTCTCTTCATCCTCATGCTGGTGGCCCGGGTGCCGGTCCCGCAGATGTCCAGCCTGGCGCAGGCGCCCTGGTGGGCCTGGACCGGGGGCCTGTTCGGCGCCTTCTTCGTGTTCAGCGCGCTCACCATTGCACCGAAGCTCGGCGCGGCGGCCTTCATCGCCACCACCGTTGCCGGCGCCGTCGTCGCCTCCCTGGCGATCGATCACTTCGGCTTCATCGTCTACAAGGAACAGCCGATCAGTCCGCAGCGCGTGATCGGGGCCTTGCTGGTCGTCTCCGGCATGCTGCTGGTGCAGTGGAAGCGGTGAGGCTTCCGTAGACGCGGACGCTCCGTTGGAGGTACTTCTCGATGGGCCAGCTCTTGGGTCAACTCCCCTGGCCGATCTTGGGCGCGAGCCTGCCACATCCCCTATCGTCACCCCGGACTTGATCCGGGGTCCGTGGAACGCCTGGGCACGGACCATCGAACGACTGGCGCAGGCCGCTGAATGGATCCCGGCTCGCGGCCTTCGCTAACGCGAAGCCCTTGGCCGGGATGACAGCCCGTGGTGGGGGCCACGCAAGAGAGCGGCACCCCTTAGAGGTACTTCGTAACGGCCCAGTGGCCGGGCCAGTCCTCGAGCCGGGCAGGGCGCTCCCTGCGCCGATCGGTCTCTCCACCGGCAAGCGCTTCGTTCGGCCAAACGACCGTTGCCTCGGCCGAAGCGGGGGTCAGGCGCGCCGCCGCGCCGAACAGGAAGGCCATGATTTCCATCGTCCGCGTCCTTTCTCTTCAGGTCTTGCGCGTGACGTCCTAGTCTTGACTTACCGGGCTCGGTCGAGCATTGGAAATTCAATCGTATTGTTATCAATATGAGTTTTTCCAATGGCCTTCACTCTGAAGCAGCTTCGCTACTTTCTCGCCGCCGCGGAGGCGGGGCAGGTCTCAGCGGCGGCGCGCGCCGTCAACGTCTCCCAGTCAGCCATGACCCTGGCGCTGCGCGATCTCGAAGCGTTGCTCGGTGTCAGCCTCTTCGAGCGGAAGTCGAGCGGCCTCCTGCTGACCCGTGAGGGCCACGCACTGCTGGCCCATGCCCGCGCCATTCAGGACCAAGTGGCTCAGGCCTTCGCCAGCGTACGCAAGAGCGAGGATCCGGTGGCCGGGCGGCTCAAGCTCGGGGTGACCTTCACGCTCTCCAGCTACTTTCTCTTTCCGAAACTGGCGCAGCTCCGCCGCGCCCATCCTGCCATCGAAGTCGAGCTGGTCGAGGCCGACCGGGCGGAGCTCGAAGCCATGCTGCTCTCCGGCGATATCGATCTCGCGCTGCTCTTGACTTCGAACCTCGAGCATGGCGCCGAGCTGCGCACCCTGACCTTCCATCGCTCGCCGCGCAGGCTATGGACCGCAGCCGGCCATCCACTCGCGGCGCAAGCCTCTGTCCGCCTCGCCGACCTGGCAGAGCACCCCATGGTGCTGCTCAAGGCCGACGAGGCCGGGCGCCAGGCTCAGTCGATCTGGAAGCGCCACGGCATCCGCCCGCGGGTTGCGTTCGAGTCGATCTCCATCGAGGCGGTGCGCAACATGGTGGCGAGCGGACTCGCTATCACCGTGTTGAGCGACGTGGTCTATCGCCCCTGGACGGTGGACGGCCTGCGCGTCGAGCGGCGGGCGCTGGTCGAGACGCTACCGACCCTGGACGTGGGCATGGCCTGGCGCAAAGGGCGTCGTTTGGACCGAGCTGCCGCCGTTTTCCGCGCGCTCTTCGCTGCCGAGGAGCCGGCAGCGACGTGAGAGGAGGTACACCGGCATTTGCCGCGCCCATGATTGTCACCCCGGACCTGATCCGGGGTCCATGGTAGGACTGGGCGCGGACCGTCGTTCGACAGGCGCAAGCTGACGAATGGATCCCGGCTCGCGGTCTGCACTGGCGTGCATCCCTTGGCCGGGATGACAGTTTGTGGTGCGGTGCAGTCCGCAGCCGGAGCTTACAGCCAGCTTTCTTCCATGGGATAGCGGGAGAGCTGTTCGATGCCGTCTTCGGTGATCAGCACCTGCTCTTCCAGCTTGACCCCCTCCTTGCCGCCCGCGACGCCGATGAAGGACTCGACGCAGAGGGTCATGCCGGCCTGGAGCACGCCGTCGTAGCCTTTGATCGGGAAGTCGGCCTGGTGCTTGATCGAGGGGTACTCGTCGGCGAGGCCGACGCCGTGCAGGGCGCTGCCGTAGCGGTTGGACAGGAACTCCTCGGGAATGGGCCAGCTCTCTTCGACCACCTCCCGGAAGCTCTTGCCCGCTTTCAAGATCGACTTGTTGTGCTGGATCTGGGCGTAGGACATGGCGTAGAGCCGGCGCTGCTCGTCGCTCGGCCTGTCGCCGCAGACCCAGGCGCGGGAGATGTCGGCGCAATAGCCATAGGGGCCGATCAGGTCGGTGTCGAAGCTGACCATGTCGCCGCGCTCGATCTCGCGCATGGAGCATTCGCGGAACCAGGGGTTGGTGCGCGGGCCGGAAGAGAGCAGGCGGGTCTCGATCCACTCGCCGCCCAAGCGGATGTTGGCTTCGTGCAGCCTGGCCCAGAGCGCGTTCTCGGTGATGCCCGGCTCCAGGACCTCGCGCATCGCGGCGATGCCCTCCTCGCAGACCTCCACCGCCCGCCGCATCAGTGTCAGCTCTTCTTCGGACTTGATGGCGCGGGCCAGCTCGGCGACCTCGAGGCCGTCGAAGATCTCTATGCCTTGGGCGCGGATGGCGTCGGTGCCGAGGTGCGACAGGCGGTCGACGGCGAGCCGCTTGTTGCCGCCGCCGTGCTTGGCCATGAGGTCGGCGATCTGATCGCCGAATTGCCGGGCCCGCGTTTCGGCGTGGGGGCCGGCGGTGAAGTAGTAGAAGGAGGGCATCACCCGGTACTCGTCGACCGTCGGCAAGTCCTCGGCCAGATGCGGGTGATTGGCATAGTCGAAAAGCACGACCGGCCCTTCGGTGGGGATGAAAGCGCAGCGCGTCTCGTAATGGGAAGACCAGATCTGCATGTTGGTCGCGTCGGTGGCGTAGCGTGTGTTGATCTGGTCGAACAACAGTAATCCGCCGTAATCCCGCGCTTTCAACTGCTCGCGGAGGCGGTTTAGACGGTAAAGGCGCACCGCGTCGAGGTCGACGGGGGGCGTGGAGAACTCCATGGCGCCGTGCTGGCGCGGACTGTTGCTGCGGTACAGGGCATGCGCGCTCTCAAGAGGCATTTATCGAGCCTTTTCATATGGACCAGGCAGTCTAGCTTCTGCGATGGTAATGGGCTAAGCACTGTGGGCTTGGCCAGGAACGAAGAGACTTGACGCGTTCGGAACAGCGGCAAGGCACAGGAAGAGGCGCGAGCGGTGAGACCTTTGATCCCATGGAGACGCCCGGGGCTAAATACTAGTTTGCCGTTCGTTCAATAAACGACAATCCGGAGGAGAAGGTATGCGTTTTGGGACATTGGTAACGGCAAGCGTCTTTGGCGCCCTGCTTTCCGTCGGTTTTGCTGCGCCGAGCTTGGCTGCAGGCGATGTCGCCGCAGGCGAGAAGGTCTTTCGCAAGTGCAAGGCCTGCCACGTGGTGAACAAAGAGCAGAACCGCGTCGGGCCGCATCTTGTCGGCATCTTCGGCCGTGAGGCCGGCGCCGTTGACGGTTTCCGCTACTCCAAGGCGATGGCCGCTTCCGGTATTGTCTGGGACGAGGAGACCATTGGCGCGTACCTTCAGGACCCCAAGGGTTACATCAAAGGTAACCGGATGGCGTTCGCCGGCCTCAAGAAGGAAGAGGATGTGGTGAACGTGATCGCTTACCTGAAGGAAGCGACCGCTCAGTAGCCGAACACTGGGGCCGGCGCTCTCGGGGCGCCAGGCCCCGGCTGGCTGCTTCGTTCCCCGACAACCGCGCGAGTTTGCGCCGTGCTGCCACGGGCCGTCGTCTTCGACTTGGACGGCACGCTGATCGACAGCGCGCCGGATTTGGCCGATTCCCTGAACAGAGTGCTACGGAGCGAGGGCTTGCAGGAGCAGGCCCTTCACGCCGTCAAAACCATGGTGGGCGCCGGCGCCAAGGTGCTTATACAGCGCGGTTTCGCCGCCAACGGCAGGACGCTCTCCGAGCCAGAGGCGGAGCGTCTCCTGCCGGCTTTCCTGATCGACTATCGCGCCCGGGCGACCCGCAAGACCTGCTTGATGCCCGGCGCCGAGCGCCTCCTGGCCGAGCTTGCCGTCGCAGGCGTTGGGCTCGGGCTCTGCACCAACAAGCCGGAAGAGATCACACGGCAGATCCTGGAGGATCTCGCGGTCGCCCACCTGTTCGGCAGCATCGTGGGCGGCGATACGACGCCGGCCAAGAAACCAGATCCACAGCCGCTCTTGCATGCGCTCGATGCGCTCGGCTGCGCGGCGAACGAGGCGGTGATGGTCGGCGACTCAGCCGCCGATGCCGGTGCGGCCAGAGCCGCCGGCACAGGCTTGGCGCTGGTCACATTCGGCTATAGCCCAATGCCTGTCGCTGAGTTTCAGCCCGACAGTCTGATCGAGCATTTCGACGACTTTCTCCCGGATTTGCGCGTATCTGCAGCATGATCTGCGTGAGCGCGTCGCCTAGGCTCGCCTCCGCGTGACGGGCAACCTATGTCCAAGGGACAGAGCACTTAGGCTGGAGCACAGAGGGAACGCCGTCATGCCTGCCTTGGAAACGCCCATCTGCGATTTCGGCTGGGCCGCACCTGATTTCAGCCTGCCGGACCTGGATGGCAAGATGCACAGTCTGGCGGACATCAAGGGCGAGAAAGCGACCTTGATCATGTTCATCTGCAACCATTGCCCTTACGTGAAGGCCGTGGCCGAGCGCTTGGTGGCTGACGTCAAGCAGCTACAGGCGATGGGTGTGGGCGTCGCGGCGATCATGCCGAACGATTGGCAGGCCTACCCGGCCGACGCGCCGGACAAGATGCGCGCCTTCGCAGCGGAACACGGTTTCACCTTCCCCTACCTGATCGACGAAAGCCAGGCAGCAGCTCGAGCCTACGACGCCGTCTGCACACCCGACTTCTTCGGCTTCGATGCCATGCTTGGCCTGCAGTACCGGGGCCGCCTCGACGAATCGCGCATGCAGCCGGCGGCACCCGGCGCCAAGCGCGAACTGCTGGACGCGATGCGCCGAGTGGTCGAGACCGGGCAGGGGCCGCGCCAGCAGACCGCCAGCATGGGCTGCTCGATCAAGTGGCGGCAGGCCGCTTGAAGCTGTTGGGCACCAAGCCGAGCAAGGCGCCCGCGCCGGCTCAGCCGCCCATCATCTTCTTGAGGTTCTCGAAGCCGGCTTCGTAGATCCCTTGGATGGCGGCCACGGCGTCGTTCTCCGGTCCCATGGGCTCGAACTCGCCTTCCCAATGCACGACAGCCTTGCCGTTCTCGTCTTCCTCGACGCGGATGATGGCCTGGTAGTTCATTACCGGTAGGGGCCCGCTGACGATCGAATAGCGATAGGTGCGGGAGTCGTGGTCGTGCTCGTCGAGGCGTTCGACGATTGAGCCGCCGCCCACCAGGTCCAGCCGTCGCTGTTGACCGCCATCTTGCAGCTCGCTCTTGGTCACCGCTGGGTGCCAGTCCGGCAGCGCATTGAAGTGACCGATGAGTTCCCAGACCTTGTCGACAGGGGCGTCAACTTTCGACTGAACAGAGACTTTGGCCACGATATCCTCCCTGGCTTACGCCTTTGCGTTGCGGGAACCGGACTTACGTGCCGGTTCGTTGGAGGACCGAGTCTAAACACAAATTGGCCTAAGACGCGACTCGGCTTGCGCGCCGTTTTTCTCCTGCAGGTGTTACTTCGTCACGCAGGCTCGGTTGGCGCGGATGAGGCCCCAGCCGAACTGCGGGTCCTTGCCCGGCTTGCCGAGGTCGCGCGTGTTGCTCTTCAACCAGTCGATGCTCTCGCGGATATCGCCGCCCCAGTCTTGATCGTGGTTGGCCGAGGCGAGGATGGCGGTGACGAACGGTGAGGCGAAGGAGGTGCCTTGCCGAAACGTGCCGCCGCTGCCGTTCCCTGCCGTCCAGACCCGGACACCGGGCGCCGCCACCGTGATGTAGTCGCCACGGTTGGCACGCCGGTAGGGCCGCAAGTTGGTATCGACGGCCGTCACGGCAATCACCTGATCATAGGCCGCCGGATAGGCCGGCCCGGCGAGCGGGCCCTTGTTGCCGGCAGCGGCCACCATCAGGGCGCCTTTGCCGGCCACGGTCGAAACGGCGCGCTCCAAGACCGAGTTGTTCGGGCCGCTGAAGCTGAGATTGATGGTCCGTACATTCTCCGCGGCCAGCCAGTTGAAGGCCTCGACGATGTCGAAGGCATTCGCCTCCAGCGTGTCGCCGCGTTTGTGGAAGACGCCTGCAACGTAGATCTTGGCGCCTGGCGCAAGGCCGGGAGTGCTGCTGTCGCTGCGTCCGGCGATGATGCTGACGACGGCCGTGCCGTGGTCCGTTGCGGCCGGTGGCAGATCGTCAATGAAGGAGCGTTGCTCGATCTGCTGACCGCGCAGCACCGGATGGTCCGCCGCCACCGCAGTGTCGATCACGCCGATATCGGTGATCTGGCAGCTGCCGGGGGCCGGCGGTGACCAGCCGACGAGCCTGTGGTGGCGGCAGTGATTGCCGCGGCAGTCGCTCTCTTCCAAGCCATAGACATCGTTCACCGCGACGGTCAGCTGCGGCTGCTGCGCACGCAGCAGAGCGACCGCCTGACTGCCGGTGCGACCGAGCGGCCCGAAGAGACGCGTCAAGCTGAAGCCGAGAGCATCGAAGGTCTGTGTTTCCCGGACGAGGAAGTCCAAACCCAAGGCAACGTTCTGTGCGTCCTGTGTCAGATCGACGACGACGACCTCGCTGCGCGTCAGGCCGCCTGCGGCCAGGGGCAAGTCGTTGTTTGCGGCGGCAGGGGCACTCGGACCCGCGGCGGCGCTTTCGCCGTCTTCGCCATCGTCTCCGTCGTCTCCGTCTTCGCCATCGTCTCCGTCGTCTCCGTCGTCGCCATCATCTCCGTCGTCGCCATCATCTCCGTCGTCTCCGTCGTCCCCATCGCTATCGCCATCGCCGTCACTGTCGCCACCGTCACCGTCGCCACCGTCACCGTCGCCGCCGTCACCGTCGCCGCCGTCACCGCCGTCTCCATCGCCGCCACCATCTCCGTCGCCGCCATCACCCCCGCCGTCGCCGTCGCCCCCGCCGTCGCCGTCTCCGCCGCCGTCGCCATCGCCCCCGCCGTCGCCGTCGCCGCCGCCATCACCGTCTTCGGCCAGGACCGGGTGCGGGAGGAGAAGCGTGACGGCGAGGATGGCCGGTGGCGTGAGAAAGAGAAAAGCCGAGAGCACGAACGCGCCAACCCAGCGAACTCGATTTCGGTTTATCAGCATCTCGTCTCTCTTCTCTTGAGCCGGCCCGACCGGCTATAGATAACCTAGCAATTGGGGCAATAACGCGGGAAACAAGGCTTTATTCCGCAATAAATCGTCTTTCGGGCGCGAGACGTTTTTTCTTTGGTTAACGGGAATAATGAAGAGCGGGGGGCGTTGTGCCGGTCAATGAACCTGGAAAGTCAGCCATGACCGAGGAGATGAGGCGAGAAATGGTGGAGCTGCTGCCGCGGCTTCGACGTTTCGCCTACGCAATCACCGGTGCGGCTGAGAAGGGAGATGACCTTGTTCAAGCCACCTGTGAACGCGCACTCAGCCGGGCCGAGCTATGGCAGCCTGGCACGCGTCTCGACAGTTGGATGTTTCGCATCGCCCAGAATCTCTGGCGCGACCGTCTCCGCAGCGAGAAGCGGGCGAACTATGCAGACACGCCCCCGGAGGAGATGGAGATCGCAGGGACGGATGGGCGTCAGGTAATGGACGCGCGGATCGCCTTGACACAGGTCCGGCAGGCCGTCGCGAAGCTGCCCGAAGAGCAGCGCGTGCTGGTTGCCTTGGTTTGTGTCGACGGTGTTTCCTACCGGCAGGCAGCCTCGATACTCGACGTCCCGATCGGGACGGTGATGAGCCGCCTGGCGCGCGCGCGCCGCACTCTTTCAGTGCTGATGGGCGAGGACTAACGCGTATGGCAGAGGATCGTGAAGAATTGCTGCTAGCTTATCTTGACGGCGAGTTGGAGGGGGCCGATCTGGCCCGCGCCGAACGCCTTATCGCGGAGGACCCCGAGGCACGGGCCTTCGTCGAAAAGCACCGCAGGATTGGCGAGAAGCTGCGCCAGGCCTTCGAGGAGCCGATGGAGGAGGAGGTGCCGGAGCGGTTGCTGCGCCCTTTCGAAGATCCGCAGGAGGAGACAGCCGAGACCACGGTGGTGCCCTTCCGAAGCAACCGCCGACAGGCGGCTCCACGGCGATGGACTGAGCTTGCGATGGCGGCATCGGTCGCTCTCTGCGTCGGTGGCGTGGTCGGGCTCAACCTCGATTTCGGCTCTGGCCGAGGAAGCTCCTTCCAGCAGGCCGTGCATATGGCGGGGCCGATCGACCGCGCCAGCCCTCTGCACCAGGTGCTGGAGGAGGTGGAGAGCTTTGAGAGCGTGACCTGGGAAGGCGGAGAGGCGGGGCAGGCCTCGGCCATTCCCGTGATGAGCTTCCGCACGGCCGATGGACGGATTTGCCGCGAGTACGAGATGCTGGTGACGTCATCGGGCTCGGCCTCCTCGACCATCGGCATTGCCTGTCGCGGGGCCGACGAAGGCTGGACCGACGAGGTTCTGGTGGTATCGAAGCAGGCCTCGGACGGCGCGGCCCAATCTGGCTATGAGGCGGCGAGCAGCGGTGGACAGGTCGCTCTCGAGGGCTTCATCGCCGAGACCATCGCCGGCGAGCCGCTCTCGCCGGAGGAAGAGCGGACCTTGATCGGAAACGGGTGGCGCTAGGTCTGCGTTCTGCCGGGACCTGCGCCGGCGTCAGCCGGTGCCGTAGCCGGTGTCGAAGATGAGCTGGTCGCGCTGAGCGAGGTCGCCTTCCAGCTCCTTCTTCACCGCGTCGAAAATGTCTCGGATTGAGACAATTCCGACCAACTGGTCGCCCTCGACCACCGGCAGGTGGCGGTAGCCTCGATCACTCATTTTCATGAGGGCGTCCACGGCGCGGTCGTTCGGCGCCAGGGTGTCGGGGTCGATGGTCATGACCTCCTGCAACGCGGTCGAGTCCGCGTCGACACCCGCATCGACGATACGGGTCAGAACGTCACGCTCTGTGAAGATGCCGGCCAGCTTGCCATTGCGCAGAATGAGCACGGCGCCGATTTTCCGCTCGGCCATGACCTTGACGGCATTCCGGACGGTGTCGTCCGGGGACAAAGTGAAGAGCTCTTGTTTCTCGATAATGTCAGGGACGATCCGCCGCTTCATTGCAACAACCTCTTCCTGGGTCGTAAAGAAGTCAGACGTCAGGATATCATTGGTTTAACAATGAAACCAGCGGTAAGCGGGCGCCCGAAGACCGACCCAAGGCCGGTTGAGGCGCTTGCCGCTAAGCCTCTTCCAACTCGGACGCGTCCTCGACGCTCGGGGTGTCGAGCTTGCTGACCTTGACCAAGGTGATCTGGTTGCGGTGGCGGGCCAGGATCTCGAAAGAGAATCCGTGAAAGGCGAAGCGCTGGCCCACCGCGGGAATGCGCCTGGCCTCGTGAAGGACGAGGCCCGCGATGGTCGAGGCTTCGTCGTCCGGCAGGCGCCATTCGCAACGCCGGTTGATATCGCGGATCGTCACCTTGCCTTCGACGATAGCGGTGCCGTCGGGCTGCAGCTCCAGGCCCTCGACGTCCACATCGTGCTCGTCGGAGATGTCGCCGACGATCTCCTCCAGGATATCTTCCAGGGTCACCACGCCGCGCAGCTCGCCATACTCGTCGACGACGATAGCGAAGTGCTCCTTGCGCTGGCGAAAGGCTTGCAGTTGGCTCAGCAGGTCCGTGGTGTCGGGAATGAACCAGGGCGGGTTGGCGATCGACAGCACGTCCAGCGTGTCGACTGCATCGGGGCTGGCCTGAACCGCGCGCAGGAGCGCCTTGGCGTGCAGCACGCCGACGATCTCGTCAGGCTGCTCCCGGTAGAGCGGTAGGCGCGTGTAGGGGCTGGCCAGCGCTTCCTCGACGATCTTGCGCGGCGACTGCGCGACATCGATGGCTTCCACGTCGCGGCGATGGGTCATGATCTCCTCGACCGCGACGTCGTCGAGATCGAGGATCGAGCGTAGCATCTCCCGCTCGTGCTTGGTCTCCTCGTCCGGCCCGGTATGGAGGTCGATGGTGCCGCGCAGCTCTTCTTCCCACGCACCGTGGCCTTCATCCGGCCGCAGCCGCAAGACGCTCAGGATGGTTCCCACCACGCCTTCGATCATCTGCACGATGGGACCGAAAACGGTGACCACGACCCGGAGGATGCGGGAAACGCGCAGCGCCGTCCGATCCGGGTGGAGCAGGGCATAGGTCTTCGGCAGGATCTCCGCGAACACCAGGACCAGGAAGGTCATGCCGATGGTGGCATAGGCAACGCCAGCTTCGCCGAACAGGCTGATCAGCACGCTGGTCGCCAGGGCCGACGCCAGGATGTTGACCAGATTGTTGCCGAGCAGGATCGCCCCGATCATTCGCTCTTTGCGTTCCCAGAGCTGCTGAATCGTCCTGGCGCGCTTGTCGCCCTGCTGCTCCAGGGTATGCATGCGCGCTCGAGAGGCGGCCGTGATCGAGGTTTCCGAGCCGGAGAAGAAGGCGGACAGCACGAGCAGGCCCAGAATGGCCGCCAGATTGACGAGAACGAAGGTATCCATTGCCGCCTAGATCTAAGCTCCGACCCGGCGTCCTGCCACCGGGGCCGCGCCTCTTCGCGCGGCCATTGCGGCGAGAACCTCCGCCTCGGACACATCCTGAGTGATGAAGGCTTGGCCAATGCCGCGTGCGAGAATGAAGGTCAGGCGCCCGTCCTTGACCTTCTTGTCCTGGCCCATGTGCGCGAGCACCCGCTCGAGATCGATCTCGGCGAGGCCGAGATCCGCCAGGCTCTGCGGCAGGCCGACGCTGTCGTAGTGCGCCAAGAGGCGTTCGAGATGGGCAGGCGGGCAATAGCCCTTGTCGCAAGAGAGTTGCAGCGCCAGCACCTTGCCGAGGGCAACGGCCTCGCCATGCAGGAGCGAGCCGTCGAAACCGGCTTCGGCCTCCAGTCCGTGGGCGAAGGTATGGCCAAGATTGAGCAGGGCGCGTGCGCCGGATTCTCGCTCGTCGCGGGCGACGATTTCCGCCTTTGCCAGGCAGGAGAGGGCAATGGCGTGCCGCCGCGCTTCCGGGTCGCCGTCCAGCACCGCCTGGCCATTTTCGCAAAGCCAATCGAAGAAGCCGGGACGGTCGATCAGCCCGTACTTCACCACCTCGGCGTAGCCCGCCTTGAGCTCGCGCTCCGGCAGGCTGTCGAGGGTATCGCTGTCGGCGAGGACCAGGCGCGGTTGATGGAAGGCGCCGACCAGGTTCTTTCCCTGCGGCATGTCGATGGCCGTCTTGCCGCCGACCGAGCTGTCGACCTGAGCCAGAAGCGTCGTCGGGATCTGGACGTAGTCGACGCCGCGCAACAGTATCGCCGCGGCGAAGCCGGCAAGATCGCCGATGACGCCGCCGCCAAGCGCCACGATCAGGCTGCCGCGCTCCAACCCCTGGTCCAGCAGGATGCCGCACAGCCGCTCCAGCTCCGCGAAGCACTTGGTGCTTTCGCCTGCGGGAAGCACCACCGACTGTACGGCAAAGCCCGAGTTCTCGAGGCTGCCTTGCAGGGGCGCGAGATAGTGGGGCGCAACATTCGCATCCGTCACGACGGCGACCCGCCGGCCCTTGGCAATCTCGGAGACATGGGCGCCAGCTTTCGCCAGCAGGCCGGAGCCGATCAGGATGTCGTAGCTGCGCGCACCGAGTTCGACGGTCTGGCGATGCGGCCCGTCAGCCGGCATCGATGTCGACTCCATGGGCGCGCAGGGCCTCGACGACCTGGCGCGTGGTCTCTTCGGCCGGGCGCTCGACGCTCTCGACCACGACGTCGGCTTCGGCATAGACGGGATAGCGTTCCGCCATCAAGCGGCTGAGAGTCTCACGCGGATCGCCCTTTTTGAGCAGCGGCCGGTGATCTCGCCGCCCTGTGCGGCGCAGCAGGACCTCCAGGTCCGCGCGCAGCCAGACCGAAACGCCGTTGGCGCGGATGGCAGCTCTCGTCTCGGGGTTCATGAATGCGCCGCCGCCGGTCGCGATCACCGACGGTCCCTGTTCCAGCAGCCGTTGAATGACCCGGCGTTCACCATCGCGAAAGGCCGCTTCGCCGTGCCGCTCGAAGATATCGGTGATCGAGCAGCCCGCCGCCTTCTCGATCTCGCTGTCGGCATCGACGAAGTCCCAGCCGATGGTCTCAGCCAGCCGTTTGCCAATGCAGCTCTTGCCAGCCCCCATCAGGCCGACCAGCACAATACAGCGTGGCGGTGGGCTGGTATGGCCATCCCGAGGTGCTTCGTCCGCACTGGGCGAATGGGAGTGATTAAGCCTTGTCATCGTGCTTAGGCCCCGCGACCCGCGCCTGGCGAGCCCCAGCGCCGCAGTTTTGCCATACGCGCCACCTATCCCAAGGCTCGCACGTTAATGCAAGCTTGTCGGATCGTTAGCGATCGTTCGCTATTCGATGGCATGACGCTGCTCGGTTGGGACAACCGTTTCGAGGCCATGAGCTCTCTTACCCGTATCTTTCTTGTGCTGTTGCTCTTGCTGCTTGTCGGCGGGGCGCTGGCCAGCATGATTGTCGAGATACCTATCAGCCGAACTCCCGTAGAACAGGTGATACCCCATGATCGGCTATCGCAATAGAGCCGCCTATCTGGCCGCGGCACCGCTGTTTCTCCTTTTCGCCAGTTTGCCCCGAGCTGAGGCGCAGACGCAGGGGGCCGTGAGCAGCGGGCCGATCAAGCTGTTCCAGTTCGATGCTCCGGCGACGACACCGACCGACAGCGCCGCGGCAGGCGGGGCCGGCGCTCGCAGCGGAAGCTTGGCACCGGCGCTCCCGCAAGAGCAGCGCTCTGCCGATATCGCGCCGTCTCCGGTCGTGCTGCCCGAGCGCACGACGGCGCCTCGCTCCAGCGTCGAAGGCATCGAGGTTCGTAAGCTCGGCAGCCAAGGTGGCGGCGCGACGGGGCCGCTGACACCGGCGCAGGGCGGCCTTGGCCTCGATCTTTGGGCGGGTACCACCGCGGATCGCGTGGCCGATCTGATGAGCAGCCTGCCAAGCGACATCCAATCTCCGGCACTGCGGGAGCTGGCGCGACGGATGTTGCTGTCTTCGGCCGAGCCACCCTCGCTGCTGCCGCTTCAGGCCTCGACCGAGCCGATGTCGCCTTCGGCCGATGTCGGCGATCTGCTCCGCCTGCGCGCCGAGCGCCTCTATGCGATGGGTGAGATCGAGGGGCTCAATGCGCTTCTGGAGCTTTTTTCCGAACGCCGAGACGATGCGGTCTTGCGACGCCTTCGCGTCGACGGTCTGCTGCTCGCTGGGAACTGGGACGCTGCGTGCCGGCCTGCAGTCAACGCACTGACCCGCGCACCGCAGGAAACCTATTGGCAGCGCGTGAAGATTGCTTGCGATGCCGTGGCCGGTGACGACACGCGGGCCCATCTCGGCCTCGACCTGCTGCGTGAGGGCGGCGCCGACGAGGATGGTTTCGCGGACTTGATCAATGCCCTGCTGGGCGTCGGCGTCCCGACGACGGAGCCTCCGTTCTCCGCGCTGAACCTCGCCACCATGGCCAAGCTCGGCGTTGCCCCTTCGCCGACGTTTCGCGCGGCGGCGCCTATGGGCTGGGACGGGGTGTTTGCGCGGCTGGGCGCGCTCCCCTTGGAAGAACGCGTGCCGATCGCCGAGCGCGCCGTCGGCACGGGCGCTTTGCCTGCGGAGCAGCTCGCGGCTCTCTATGTTCAGCCGATCTTCGACCCGGTCGATCTCGATGATCCGATCGCCGCAGCCGGGCGAGGCGATCTGGCACCCTGGCTGACCCATGCCTTGCTCTATCAGGCGGCCAAGCGACAAGACTATCCTCTGCTGCGGGCGCAGCTTCTGACGGCTTACATCGAGCGGATGGCGAGCGACGGCGCCGGCTTGGCCGGCCTGCGTACGGCCAAAGCGCAGGCGGATCCCATCGCGCCGTCGCCGAGCCTGTCTTGGGCTGCGCCGGCCCTGGCGCGCGCCTACTATCTCGGCGGCGAAGCGACTCAGGCGGAGGCTTGGCGTCTCAACCAGCAGGAGACGGCACGTCTGGTCACGCCGCTTTGGCCCTATCTACAGGTCTTCACCGGCGGGCGCGCCGACCCGGCCATGTCGAACGCTTGGGCGCAAGGCCTGCCCCCTGACTCTCGCGAAATGCGGGCCGTTCTGGTCGAGTCCATCGTCAATGCCTTTCACGACCCGAGCCTCGGCTTGCAGCCGCCAGGGCCGCGTCAGGAAATCCAGCAGGCCGCCTTGGCCGGCCGGCCGGGCGAGACGCTCCTCCTGATCCTGCGGGAATTCGGGTCACGGGACCTCGCGACCCTGGACGTACCGGCGCTGGCGCTTTCCGTCGCCGCGCTTCATCAGGTCGGCTACACGCAGCAAGCGCGCATGCTGGCCGCCGAGGCTTTGGTAGCGAGCGGGGTCTAGGCGCCGGTGACCTTCCTGGTCGAGCGGTTCTTGGAGATGATGGCGGCGGAGCGCGGTGCTGCCGACAACACTCTGGCGGCTTACCGCCGCGACCTCGACAGTGTCTCCGGCTTTCTCACGCCCAGAGGCATCGATATCGGCGCGGCGACGACCGAAGACCTGCGCGACTACCTGGCGTTTCTTACCGATCAAGGCTATGCGCCACGCAGTTCGGCGCGCCGCCTGTCCGCGCTCAGGCAGTTTTTCCGCTTTCTCTACAGCGAGGGCCTGCGAGAGGACGATCCCTCGGCGGACCTGGATAGTCCGCGTCGCGGTCGCGACCTTCCGAAACTGCTCGAGGTGGAAGAGGTCGATCGCCTGTTGGCGGCCGCGCGGCAACGGCCCGGGCCGGAAGGCCTCCGCCTGGTCGCCCTCCTGGAGCTGCTATACGCCAGCGGCCTCCGGGTTACCGAGCTTGTGACCTTGAAGTTGGGTGCCGTGCAGCGCGACCCGCGAGTCATTTTGGTCACCGGAAAGGGGGGCAAGGAACGCCTGGTCCCTCTCAACAGCGCTGCGCGCGCGGCCCTGGAAGCCTATCTTGCGGTGCGCGGCGTCTTTCTGCGCCGCCGCGACGGGCACGTCGAGGAGCAAAACTGGCTCTTCCCGTCGCGCGGGCAGGGCGGTCACCTGACCCGGCACCGGGTCGGTCAACTGCTGAAAGAGCTGGCGGTCGCGGCGGGCCTGGCCCCGCAGCGGGTTTCGCCGCATGTGCTGCGGCACGCTTTTGCCAGCCATCTGCTGGCCAACGGCGCCGACCTGCGCGCCGTGCAGCAGATGCTGGGCCACGCCGATATCTCGACGACCCAGATCTATACCCACGTGCTCAATGAACGCCTGCGTCGCCTGGTCGACGAGCACCACCCTCTATCGGCGACGTCGCGGGACGAGCCGGAGGAGGAGCAAGCGGACCCGGCGCAATGCCGCGCGGACGGCATCAAGCCTTGATTTGCCCTAGGGCAAGCCGCTAAGACCCTGGCCGGACTCGCGCCGAGCGCCCCGGTATCCGCCATCAGACGAAGGACGTCACTCCCATGAGCTTCACGATTGTCGAGCAGGCGCGCGCGCGCCTCAACCGCAGCGAACTGGCCGTGCCCGGCAGCAACTATCGCTTCTTGGAGAAGGCGGCGGAATCGTCGGCTGACGTGATCTTCCTCGACCTCGAAGACGCGGTGGCGCCCGACGACAAGGTGCAGGCGCGCAAGAACATCATCAAAGCGCTGCAAGAGCTCGACTGGGGCACGCGCACCATGTCCGTGCGCATCAACGGCCTCGACACCCACTACATGTACCGCGACGTCGTCGATATTCTCGAGCAGGCCGGTGAGCGCCTCGATCTCATCATGATCCCGAAGGTCGGCACCGCCGCCGACGTCTATGCCGTCGACATGCTGGTCACCCAGGTCGAGGACGCGGTGGGCCGCGAAAAGAAGATCGGCTTCGAGATGATCATCGAAACGGCGCTTGGCATGGCCAATGTCGACGAGATCGCCGGCGCCAGCCCGCGCAACGAGTCGCTGCACTTCGGCGTGGCCGACTACGCCGCCTCCACCAAGGCGCGCACCACGGTGATCGGCGGCCCGAACCCGCTCTACGGCGTGCTGACCGACCCGCCCGCAGACGGCGGCGAGCGCCAGTTCCATTGGGGCGACATGTGGCACTACGCCATTGCCCGTATGGTGGTGGCCGCGCGCGCCAATGGTCTGCGGCCGATCGATGGGCCGTTCGGCGACTTCTCCGACCCCGATGGCTACAAGGCTCAGGCCTACCGCGCCGCCGTTCTGGGCTGCGAGGGCAAGTGGGCCATCCACCCCAGCCAGATCGACTTGGCCAACGAGATCAACAGCCCCTCCGAGGCGGAGATCGACAAGGCCAAGCGCATTCTGGAAGCCATGGAAGAGGCCCAGCGCGAAGGCAAGGGCGCGGTTGCGCTGGACGGCCGGCTGATCGATATCGCCTCGATCAAGCAGGCCGAGGTGCTGGTGCAAAAGGCCAAGATGATCGCCGAAAGCGCCTGACGACCCAGACGGCCGGAGGCTTCCGTGAACGGGCCCGCGCCTGTGACCGAGGCCGTCGCGGCGTTTTTCCGCATCAAGATTACGGCCGGCTGCGAGGGGGCCGACGCGCTTGAGAGCGCCCTGGCGCTGCTGGAGCAAGCGCGTCCCGGCTCGGCGCCGGAGCCGAGCCGGCTGCCGGCGCTGCGCTATTGGGAAGAAGCCCTAACGATCGCCGACGAAAGCGCCCCGGCGAGCCTGATGGCCGCACTGCGCCAGGCTGCGCCGGGCTTTCATTGGCGGCAGAACCCGAACTACCTGACGACGCTCGACCAGGACTACCTCTCCGGCTACGCCTTCACCGAGTTCGTCGGCGAGGTGGCGCCTTTGGCGCACGAAGGGCTGCGCATCGGCCTGCTGTTGATTGGGCCGGACCGCCATTACCCCGAGCACAACCATCCGGCCGAGGAGATCTATCTGCCCCTGACGCCGGCATCCTGGTGGCGTGCGGGGGAGGACTGGCGCGACTTGGATGGCGGGCATGTCATTCACCATGCCCCCTGGCGGGTCCATGCGACGAAGACGGGCGGGGGGCCGCTGCTCGCCCTCTACGCCTGGCTTGGCGAGGTCGCGCGCAACGCGGAATTGACGGTTGCTTAAGCGGGTGTGCCCTTAATCGCCTGGGGTCCCGGGCGACTGCGGGCCCAAAGAAAGACAAGGAACGCAGATGGCCATGGATACGCAAGTCGCCGTCGTCGGGCTCGGATACGTGGGGCTGCCCGTTGCGCTCGCTTTCGGCGCCAAGCTCCCGACGGTCGGCTTCGACGTAAACGCCGACAAGATCGCGGCCTATCGTGACGGCCGCGATCCGACCAACGAGGCGCCGCCGGAAGACTTCGCGGCCGCCACGCAGATGTCCTTCACCAACGACCCGGCGGCCATCGCCCAAGCCGACTTTGTCGTGGTCGCCGTGCCGACGCCGATCGACGGTGCCAATCGGCCGGACATGGGGGCCTTGCGGGCCGCCAGCCGCATGGTCGGTCAGAACCTCAAGCGCGGTGCCGTGGTGATCTATGAATCGACGGTCTACCCCGGCGCGACGGAGGAGATCTGCGCACCCATCCTGGAGCAGGAGTCCGGCCTCCGCTGGCGCGAGGACTTCTTCCTCGGCTACTCGCCCGAGCGCATCAATCCGGGCGACCGCGAGCACACCCTCAGCAAGATCGTCAAGGTCGTCTCCGGCGACAGCGAGGAGACCTGCGCCAAGGTCGCAGCGCTCTACGAGGCCATCATCGAAGCCGGCGTCCACCGTGCCTCCTCGATCAAGGTGGCCGAAGCCGCCAAGGTGATCGAGAACACCCAGCGCGATCTCAACATCGCGCTGATGAACGAGCTCTCCCTGATCTTCAACCGCATGGACATCGACACCAAGGAGGTCCTGGCGGCGGCAGGGACCAAGTGGAATTTCCTGCGCTTCCATCCGGGCTTGGTCGGCGGCCACTGCATCGGGGTCGATCCCTACTACCTGACCCACAAGGCCGAGGAGCTGGGCTATCACCCTGAGGTCATCCTCGCCGGGCGCCGTATCAACGACACCATGGGCAAGTTTGTCGCCCAGGAGACGATCAAGCGCATCATGCGCACCGGCAAGGGCCTGCAGCAGGCGGCCGTGACGGTCTTGGGCGTGACCTTCAAGCCCAACGTCCCGGACGTGCGCAATTCCAAGGTGCTCGACGTGGTGCAGGAGCTGCGCGACTTCGGCCTCGCCGTCACCCTGCACGACCCCATCGCCGACGGCGAGGAGGTGCGCTCGATGTTCGGCTCGATCTCCTGCCCCTGGGAGGCTCTGCCGGAGTCCGACGCTTTGATCGTCGGCGCGCCGCATACGGTCCTCATGGAGCGGCCGGCCGAAGAGATCTGCGCCAAGCTCAAGCCCGGCGGGCTCTGCGTCGACGTGATGGGCGGATTGTCGCCGGAGCCCTTCCGGGCCGGCGGCTACAGCTATTGGCGCTTGTAGCTCGCTCCAAGGGGCAGCATCCGCCGCAACACCTGGTCCTTGAGCACCAGGTGGTGCTTCAGGGCCGCTGCAATGTGCAGCACCAGGAGCACGCCGAAGCACCAGGCGAGCCATTGATGGGTGGTCTGCGTCACCTCGAACAGCGCTTCGTCCGGGCCGGTGAGATGGGGCACGGGCACCAGCCCGAAGATCTCGGTCGGCACCTGAATGGGTGAGCTGGAGACCATCAGCCACCCGGTCAGCGGCAGCAGGATGAAGAAGGCGTAGAGCCCCCAGTGGGTTGCGTGCGCCAGGCGTTTCTCCCAGCCGGCGAGGGTCTCGGGCAGTTCCGGTGCTGTGTTGACCAGGCGCCAGAGCAGGCGCAGTAGCGCCAACGTGAGAATGCAGAAGCCCAGCGACTTGTGGAGCTGGTAAAGCTCGAACTTTTGCATCAAGTTGCTCTCGAACCAGCGCGTCATGGCAAAGCCGATCGGCCAGGCGGCCAGGATCAGCGCCGCCATGGCCCAGTGCAGCGCCATGGCAAGCCAGCCCCAGCTCTCCTGACTGTTGCGCAGGCTCACGGCGACGCTCACGCGGGCGCCCGGCCGGGGAGGACGATATCGAAGCCGGCGCGAAGGGCGCCTGGCTCGATGTCGCTGCCGTCCTCGACCTCGGCGATGAGGGCGGCGCGCAGCGCCGGGTCGCGCACCGAGTTCAACAAGCCGTCGCGGCGGTTGAGCGGCTCGTCCGGGAAGTACATCTGCGTCACCAGCGGTGTACCGCCCGGGAAGCCGGCGACAAAGTGTATGTGCGGCGTACGGCCGGGGTAGGCGGCGGGCTTTACGGTGACGAAGCTGTATTGGCCGTCGTCATCCGTCCGCGTCCAGCCGAAGCCCTGGAAGTTCGGATCGAGCAGCTCGGCGCCGCGGGCATTGGGATGGCGGTAGCGCCCGCCCTTGTCGGTCTGCCAGATTTGCACCACGGCGCCGCGGAGAGGCTGCCCCTCCACATCGAAGACGCGTCCCGACAGGTGGATGACGGTGCCTTCGGCCCGCCCGCTTGCCCCGGGCGCCAAGGTCAGGTCGTTGTCCTGCTCTCGCGGAAAGGCGGTCGGATAGAAGGGACCGAGCGGTTGCTGCGCCGTGGCGGCGAGAGCGGCCAGCGCGTCGAACGGCAGAGTCAGGCTGCCCGCGAACGGCAGGAGCGCAGCACCACCGATCAGCCGGCGGCGCGAGAGCGATTCTCGGTAGTCCGTTAGGCGGGCAGGTGTGTCGCTTTGCGTCATGGCAAGCATGTGAAGGCTGTTCGCGGCACTTCCAAGTCGGTGGCGCTCACGCTTCTGTGACAAAAGCAGAGGCCCGCGTCTGACATGCGACGCGGGGCCCTTCGTGGTCGGGTGGGGTGGTTGGGGGGTCAGGCGGTTGCCAAAGCCTTGATCTTGAAGGTCTTGGCGAGGCGGTTCTGCAGGGCGAAGGCGCCGTCGCCGATCAGGCCATGGGCCAGGGCGGCCACCGCCAGGAAGGCAGGGTACTCCCAGCCGCCACCTTCGTTGCTGAACAGCCAGCCCTTGTCGCCGTGAGCGAAGACGATGGTGCCGAGCAGGAGCGGGACCAGCGAGAGGGACACCCAGCGGCCGAAGACGCCGGCCAGGATGGCAATGCCGCCGCCGATCTCGGCGACGATGGTGAGGTAAGCGAAGATCTCGGGCAGGCCGAGCGAAGCGAAATAGGCAGCGGTCCCGGCCGGCGTAAAGACCACGACCTTCAAGAGGCCATGGGCGATGAACATGATGCCGAGGGCGGCGCGCAGGGCGAAGGCGCCGTAGGGGGCGGTGCGGGTATCGATCATGGAAGCTCTCCTTTTGTCATCGGTGTTTGCGCGGGTGCGCATCGTTCCTTGCGTCTGTCCGAGATTTGATAATTCCCTGAAGAGAAAAAATATGGCATAATCGAAACATATTGTTTCCTATTGGGAGAGTCAGTTTGGATCGTCTCAAGCGCCTGGAGACCTTTCTGCTGGTTGCCGACAGCGGGTCTTTCTCTGTCGCGGCGGAGCGGAGCCGGCAGTCGAAAGGCTCGGTCAGCAAGCAGATAAAGCAGTTGGAAGAAAACCTCGGCGTTCGGCTGTTGCAGCGCACCACCCGTCGCGTTTCCCTAACCGACACGGGGCGCGCCTACCTGCAGCGCGCCCGCGAAGCCCTCGGCCTTCTGGAGGAGGCCCAGCGGGAGGCCGGGCAGGAGACGGCCCAGGCACGGGGGCGCCTCAGGGTCAACGCCCCCATGTCGTTCGGCGTGCGCCATCTGGCGCCGCTCTTGGCCGATTATCGCGCGGCGCATCCTGCCGTCGATGTGGAGCTCAGCTTGAACGACCGCCGCGTCGATTTGGTCGAAGAGGGCTACGACCTCGCCATTCGCATCGGCATCCTGGAGGACAGCAGCCTGGTGGCCCGGCGCCTGGCCGCCTGCCGCATGGTGGTCTGCGCTGCCCCGGACTACCTCGCCCGCCGCGGTCATCCGAGCACGCCCGACGACCTCTTGGCGCACGATTGCCTCTGCTACAGCTATAGCTTCCAGGGCGAAACTTGGTCGCTGGTGGGCCCGGACGGTAAGCGCACCGCAATCCGGCCGCGCGGGCCGCTGATTGCCAACAACGGTGACGCCCTGGCCGTGGCCGCGGTGGCTGGTATGGGCATTGTGCTGCAGCCCAGCTTCATCGTCGCCCCTGACCTCAAGGCAGGCAGGCTGCAGCCTATCTTGCCGGGCTATGAGGTGCCGGCCTTTCAGGTTTCGGCGCTCTATGCGCCCGGCCGTTATCTGCCCCTTAAGGTAAGAAGCTTTATCGATTTCCTTGCTGCCCGCTTTGCGCCCGAGGCGCCTTGGGATGCGGGGCTTCCGACTTGAGGGCGGGCGGCAGGAGGCCCATTTTCCCTGGAGTCGCCCCCCTTGGGCCGTTACAAAGGCAGCCCGCGCGCCGGCCCTTGGGCTTTGGCCGGGGCGCCATGCGATTGAGAGAGTGAGAATGCCTACGACCTGGTCACCGGACTCCTGGCGCGGCAAGCCGATCCAGCAGGTTCCGGATTATCCCGACGCGGCGGCGCTGAGCGCCGCAGAAGAGACGCTGCGCGGCTATCCCCCGCTCGTCTTCGCCGGCGAGGCGCGCAAGCTTCGCCAGCAGCTTGCGGCGGTGGCCGAGGGCCAGGCTTTTCTGCTCCAGGGCGGCGACTGCGCCGAGAGCTTTGCCGAGTTCCATCCGAACAACATTCGCGACACCTTCCGTCTGTTGCTGCAGATGGCGGTGGTCCTCACCTTCGGTGCCGCCTGCCCGGTGGTGAAGGTCGGCCGCATGGCCGGACAGTTCGCAAAGCCGCGCTCCGCGCCGACCGAGACGCAAGGCGAGCAGGAGCTGCCGAGCTACCGCGGCGATATCATCAACGACATCGGCTTCGAAGCCGGCGGCCGCGCGCCTAACCCCGAGCGCCTGCTGCGCGCCTACAATCAGGCGGCCGCGACGCTCAACCTGCTGCGCGCCTTCGCCCAGGGCGGTTTCGCCGACCTGCACAAGGTCAACGAATGGAACCTGAAGTTCGTCTCCGGTTCGTCCCAGGGCGAGCGATATGAGGAGATGGCTTCGCGCATCAGCGAGGCGCTGGACTTCATGGAGGCCTGCGGCATCACGCCGGACAGCGTACCGCAGATGCGCGAGACCGACTTCTACACCAGCCATGAGGCGCTGCTGCTCAACTACGAGGAGCCGCTGACCCGCATCGACAGCCTGACGGGCCAGCCCTATGCCTGCTCAGCGCACATGATCTGGATCGGCGACCGCACGCGGCAGCTCGATGGCGCCCATGTCGAGTACGCCAAGGGCGTCAACAATCCCATCGGCATGAAGTGCGGGCCGAGTCTCGACCCGGACGACATGCTGCGGCTGATCGATGCGCTGAATCCGGCCAACGAGGCTGGCCGCATGGTGCTGATCGTGCGCATGGGCGCGGGCAAGCTGGAAGCCGGCTTACCGAAGCTCATCCGCGCCGTCGAGCGCGAGGGCAAGCAGGTCGTTTGGTCCTGCGATCCCATGCACGGCAATACCATCAAGTCGGCCAGCGGCTACAAGACGCGGCCCTTCGACCGCATCCTCTCGGAGGTTCGCGAGTTCTTCGCGGTGCACCGCGCCGAAGGCACCTACGCGGGTGGCGTCCACTTCGAGATGACCGGCCAGGACGTGACCGAGTGCACCGGCGGGGCCCAGGCGATCAGCGATGACAACCTTGGTGACCGCTATCACACGCACTGCGACCCGCGGCTCAATGCCAGCCAGTCCCTCGAGCTTGCCTTCCTGCTGGCCGAGGAGCTCAAGGCCGAGCGGCAAGGACAACAGCAGCGCCAGGCGGCGGAGTAGAAGCGACCCGCGGCGCTTCCGCTGAGCAGGATCTCTCCGAGGGGAGGCCAAGATGCCGGACGATCGCCCAGGAAACATCCCAGCCGGTAAGCCACCGGAGGGTCGCCGGGAGGCCTCCGGTCGTCCCGCCATTGATCGTTGGCCCCTTGAGGAAGCTGAGATCGGTGCCTGGACCGATCAGTACTTCCGACGCACCCGCGCGGCGGTCGAGCGCTTCGGCGACTGCCGGGTGACATACGCTGTCTTCATGCGCCGGCCGGTGGTCTCGGCGCCGCGCCTGGCGCTCGACTGGCTTGAGGCGGTGCTGGTGCGCCGCGGCGCCGAGGTCGAGATCGACCTCTGCTTCAAAGAGGGCAAGTGGGTCGGTGCCGGCGAGCCCATCATGTACATCACCGGCTCCTTCCAGCACCTGGTCGACCTCGAGACGCTGCTGCTGATGCGCCTGGGCCCGGCCTGCGTTGCTGCCTTCAATGCCTATACGATGTGCGCCGATCTGCCGGGGGTCGCTTTCCTGGCTATGGATGCCCGGCACTGTGCCGGCGCCGACATGGCCGAGATGATGGCTTATGCCGCCAGCGTCGGGTCTGACAGGGCCAAGCGCAAGGTCGGCGCCATCGGCTTCGTCGGCAACGCCACCGACGAGACGGCGCATTACTTCGGGGCCGAGGGCGGCAAGGGCACCATGCCCCATGCCCTGGTCGGCTATGCCGGCTCCACCCTGCGGGCGGCCGAGATGTACGATGCGCTCTATCCCGATGAGCCCATGACCGTGCTGGTCGACTATTTCGCGCGCGAGGTGACGGATAGCCTGACCGTCGCCCGGCGCTTCGCCGAGCGCGCCGCCAAGGGCCAGCTTGCCGTGCGTATCGACACCATGGGCAGCCGCTATCTGGAAGGCCTCGACCCCTCCGCATCCTATGGCGTGCTCGAGCGGCACGTGCCGGAGGCCATCCGCGGCTACCGCACGGAGGAAGAGCTGCGCTACCTGGTCGGTCCCGGCGTCACGGCGGCCGCCGTTTGGAAGGTGCGGGAGGCGCTCGACCAGGAGGGCTTCGATCAGGTCAAGATCGTCGCCTCCTCCGGTTTCGGTCCGCGCAAGTGCAAGCTGATGGCCGAGGCGCGCGCGCCGATCGATCTGATCGGGACCGGCAGCTATCTGCCGAGCCGCTGGTCGGAAACCTATGCGACTGCGGATATTGTCGCCTACAACGGCGAGCCGCGCGTCAAGATCGGCCGCGAATTCCTGCTCAAGAAGTAGCCTGAGCCGCCCCGCGAACCATCCAGCCAAGTCGAGGAAAGTCATGTCGCAGGTCAAGATCGTCCGCGGGCGCTGGCTCATCGCCGATGCGTCGCAGTGCCTGGAGGACGGCGCGTTGGCGATCGAGGGCAACCGCATCACGGCCCTCGGGCCCTGGCCGGAGATCAAGGCGCGCTATCCCGGTGCCAGCGTTTTCGGCTCGGAGCGCTACGCCGTCATGCCGGGCCTGATCAACGCCCACCATCACGCCAACGCGGTAACCCAAATCCTGCAAGGTGTCGCCGACGACGTGCTGGAGCCCTGGATCCTGGCCAACGCCGCCATGCGCCATCAGCCGCCGCGTCTCCGAGCCATGGTCAGTGCCGGTCAGCTCTTGATGAGCGGGGTCACCTCGGTGCTCGACGTCGCCAATGGCGGCGGCACGGCGGAGAGCATGGACCGCCGCTTGCGGGAGCGGCTGGACGGCTACGCCGCGAGCGGCATGCGCGTGGTGCTGGCGCCCGGTATCACCTTCGAGAGCTTCCTGATCAGCGGCAAGGGAGAGGACGCAGCCTTCCTTGCCAGCTTGCCGGAAGACCTCCGCAAACGGTCGGAGGCCATGCTGAGCACAGCCGCCGACATGAGCCCGGAGGACTACTTGGCGGTGCTGGACGGTCTGATCGCAGACTATCGCGAGCATCCGCGCTTGCGCATCTGGTACGGGCCGCCGGGGCCGCAGTGGATCACCGATGATCTCATGGTGCGCATCGCCGAGGGGGCGGAACGCCATGACGTCGGTCTGCAAACCCACGTGCTTGAGTCCTACTACGAGAAGCTCATCGGGCCGCGCTTCTACGGCAAGCCCATGGTCCGGCATCTCAAGGACCTCGGGGTGCTGAGTCCGCGCTTCTCCATGGCCCATGGCGTCTGGCTGAGCGAAGAGGACATCGAGATCGTGGCCGAGACCGGCGCGTCGGTCAGCCACAATCCAAGCTCCAACCTGCGGCTGCGCGCCGGCGTGGCGCCGCTCAATGCCCTCATGAAGGCGGGCGTGACCGTCGGCCTCGGCATGGACGGCACGGCGATCAACGACGACGAGGACATGTTCGCGGAGATGCGTCTTGCGTTGCGCCTCAACCGGCCGCCGCGTCTCGGCGATCCGGCACCGAGCGTGGAAGACGTGTTCTCGCTCGCGACGGCCGGAGGGGCCAAGCTGCTGCTGCAAGAGGCGAGCCTCGGCCGGCTTGCGGAGGGCTACAAGGCGGACGTCGTGCTGGTCGATCTGGAGCGCGTCTGCTGGCCGTGGGTCGCCCCTGAGGCAAAGCCGCTCGACCTGGTGCTGCAGCGGGCCCGAGCAGGAGACGTGGCAACCGTCCTGGTCGACGGCGAGGTGGTGGTGCAGGAGGGCAAGCCGGTCAGCTTCGACTACTTCGCTGCCGGCGCGGCCCTGGCGGAAGCCTTGGAGGCGAGCCCCACGACTGAGGCCGAGCGCGCACTGACAGCCGAGCTGATCCCCCACCTTACTGCTTGGTACCAAGCCTGGGAGGCGCCGGAGGATCGGCCCTACCACAGCTTCAATTCACGGGTCTGACCGACGGACGGGAAAGCGCCCCGAGCTCAGCTGCTTGTCGCGGGCCTTAGCCGGCCGTGCGTGCGCGCACCTCAGTCCTCTAGCGGGGGAAGCCAGGTGAGCGAGGAATGGTGCAGCGAAATAAGAACGAGGCCGTCCAGCTTGTGATAGGCGAAGGTATAGTCGGCGCGGGTCGCGTTACCGCCGCCGTCGATGAAGGTGTAGTGCCCCATATCCTTATAGCCGAGCCCGCCTGCCTTCAGGATCGGACCGGCGGCGCTCTGGAACTCAACGCGCTTCCAACCGCGATTGAGAAAGCCGTCGTCGTTGGGATAGTCGGGGTCGCCACCCACGAAGTAGGATCGCGTGCCGGCGCGATCGAGGCGAATGACGTCCGCCAAAGTAGGCTTAAACAGAAGAGGCTCGTCCGCTGCTCCGAAATCGTAGAGCTCCAAGAGCCGGTCCACGTCACGCTCGACAACGTACTTGGCCCAAGCACGCTGCGCGGCGACGACCTCAGCCTTGGTCATAGGCTCGTAGTTGCGCTCGGAAACGTCTCACACTCCTCGTTTGTTATTAGCCCGCAAGCCTACTGTAAGCCGCCGACTTGGTACAGACGCAGATCGCGGCGCCTCGTTACCCCTGGCCGCGCTCCGGTGGCGGGAGGCCCAGCATTGCGTTGCGGATCTGCCGATCGCTGGCGTCGAAGCGCTCGATGACCTGTCGGCAATAGGGATTGAAGCGGCAGACCTCCTCGAAGAGCTTTCCGTCGTGGCGCACGGACTCGACCGCGTCCATCAGAGACCCGAAAGAGACCGTGTCGATGTCGGTCCGCTCGAATCCTCCGTGGGCGACGACTTGGCCGATGTAGTGGGTGAGAAACAGCGTTTCGGCGAGGTCTTTGTCGTGTGCCTCGGCGGTCTTTTCGACGACGGAGAATCCCGCCGCGGCAAGCTTATCTAGAAGCGTCGTATAGCGCTCGGGCGCCAGGCTGTGTCCGGTGATGACGATCCGAAAGCCGGTCACGTCGCTGCCGCGCTTGGCGTAGCTTTCCGGTCCAAACATGGGATGCATGGCGAGGTAGGGGCGGGCCGGCTGCAGGGCCTGCAGAAGGTCCATGGTGTATTTCTTGACCGTCGCGACATCGACCACGACGCTGTCGTCACCCAGGTGGGGGCCGATCTGCGCCAGGGTCTCCGGGTAGGCGCTGATCGGCACGGCGAGCACGACCGCGTCGCAGGCAGCGACGTCTTCCAAGGGGAAGAAGAGGACGCCGTCCGGCTTTCGCCGGGGCGAGTGGATCATAAGCTGCGCGTCGGGCAGATAGCGCTGCGCCAGCACATGGAGGAAGGCGCCGAAGTGTCCGTATCCGATCAGGCCCAGGGAAAGGGGCATGGGATCCTGTATCGCTATCGTTGCCGGGCGCGCCCTAGTCGTCTTCGCTGAGCACGGCCGGGAAACCGGCGGCGCGCAGCTCCGTGCCAAGTGCGTCCTCTAGCTGCTGGACCACCTGGGGCGACCAGGCATCGCCGCCGTATTGGGCGCGGGCGCGGGCGAAGATCTGCTCCACCATCCCGGCAAGCTCGAGCGGGACGCCGAACTCGCGGCCGAGATCGTGCGCGAAGCCGAGGTCCTTGCAGGCCAGGTCCAGGGTAAAGCCGATGTTGTAGCTGCCGTTGAGGATCACCTGGCTCTCGGTCTCGTGCACGAAGCTATTGCCCGAGCTGGCGCGGATGGCGGCGAAGGACTGGGCCAGGTCCAGCCCACCCTTCTTGGCCAGCATCAGCGCTTCGCCCGCCGCTACCAGGTGGATGAAGGCCAGCATGTTGGTGATCACCTTGATCACCGAGGCGCTGCCGAGCGGACCCATGTGGAAGACCTCGCCGCCCATGGCCTTGAGGGCCGGCAGGTGGGCTTGGTAGGCGGCCTCTTCGCCACCGACCAGCACGGTGATTTGGCCGCTGGCGGCGCGATGCACGCCGCCGGTCACCGGCGCCTCCAAGGTGCCGACCCCTTGCGCGGCGGCGAGCTCCGCCAGGCGCTGGATCTCGTGCTGGTCGTTGGTGCTCATTTCCACCCAGGTGCCGCCGGACGCCAGACCCGCCAGCACGCCCTCCGGACCCGTCATCACCGCATCGACGGCGCGGGGCGAGGGCAGGCAGGTGATGACGCTGTCCGACGCGGCTGCCAGCGCTTTGGGAGACTCGGCCCAGGACGCGCCGGCCGCCAGCAAATCTGCGGCGGCTGCTTGGTCGAGATCGTGGACGGTGACCGTGAAACCCTCGCGCAGCAGGCTCGCCGCCAGGTGCTTGCCGAGATTGCCAAGGCCGATGAATCCGATGCGCATGGGCGTGCTCCCCTCTCGCTCGTATGTTCGGTTTGGTCAGACCGGCTGGTCGTGCATGTCGAGGTGCAGGGCCTGGCCTTCGTAGGGGTGCCGGGCGGCGACCTCCTCGTCGAGCTCGATGCCGAGTCCGGGCTCCGTCGGCGGGATCACGTAACCCTCTTCCCACTGCATGGGCGTCTTGAGGATCTCGGCGTGGAAGCCGCCCCAGGTCTGGATGCTCTCGAGGATCAGGAAGTTGGGCGTGCAGGCGCTGACCTGGACGTTAGCCGCACCGACGATCGGCCCGCAGTAGAGGTGTGGTGCGATCTGGGCGTAGTGGGCCTCGGCCATGCCGGCGATCTTCTTGGCTTCCAGGATGCCGCCGACCCGACCCAGGTTCATCTGCAGGATGGAAGCTGCCTGGGCGCTCAAGAGCCGGGCGAACTCGTACTTGCTGCCGAGACGCTCGCCGGTGGCGATGGGGATGGAAGTTTGCCGCGCCACCCGCGCCATCTCTTCGGCGTTCTCCGGCGGGGTCGGCTCCTCCAGCCAAAGCGGATCGTAGGGCTCCAGGCGCTTGGCCAGTCGAATGGCGCCGGCGGTGGTCATCTGCCCGTGGGTGCCGAACAGAAGGTCGCAGCGCGGACCGAGCGCCTCCCGCAGCATCTTCACGAAGCGCTCGGCGCGGTCGAGCGCCTCCAGGGAAAGCTGGCGCGGATCGAAGGCGGTGAAGGGGCTGACGGGATCGAACTTCACCGCCGTGAAGCCCTGGTCGGCGTACTTCAGCGCTCGTTCAACCGCCAGCTCCGGGTCGACGTAGACGTCGGTTTTGTCGTCAGGCTCGGGGTAGATGTAGGTGTAGCTGCGCAGGCGCTCATGCACCTTGCCGCCGAGCAGATCGTAGACCGGCTTGCCGAGCGCCTTGCCGACGATGTCCCAGCAGGCCATCTCGATGCCGCTCAGGATGCCGAGGATCGAGGTGTCCGGGCGCTGGGTGAAGCCGCTCGAATAGACGATGCGCCAGAGACGCTCGATCTGGAAGGGATCGGTGCCTTCGACCTGCCGGGCGAAGACGTCCTCGATCATGCGGGCGACCACATGCGGGTGGAAGGGGACAGAGTAGACCTCTCCGTAGCCCGCGATGCCGTTATCGGTCACCAGCTTGACGAAGACGAAGTACTGGCCGCCGAAGTGCGGCGGCGGATTGCCGACGACGAAGGTTTTGCAGTCGACGATCTTCATGGCCGCTTCTCTCTCGCGTTGGTCAGAACACCACGACGTTGCGTAGGGCCTCGCCCTTCTTGACGCCCTCGATCGCCTCGTTGATCTCCTCCAGAGGGTAGCGGCCGCTGACCAGCTCATCGAGCTGCAGGCGGCCCTGCTGATAGAGGGCGACCAGCGAGGGGATGTCGACCTGAATGCGGGCCGAGCCCATCTTGCTGCCGAGGATGCGCTGGCTTTGGTCGGCGATGTTGCAGGGGCAATACTCGGTCATCACATCGCTTGCCGTCATGCCGACCAGGACCACCGCGCCGCCCTTGCCCATCAGGTCGTAGGATTGCTCGATGGCCTTGATGGCGCCGACGGTGACGAAGACGTAGTCGGCGCCGCGTCCGTCGGTCGCCGCCTTGACCGCGGCGACCACGTCTTCCTTGGCCGCGTTGATGCCGTGGGTGGCGCCGAACTTCCGGGCTGCCTCCAGCTTCTCATCCAGCAAGTCGATGGCGATGATCGTGCTGGCACCGCTTTGAACGGCCCCCTGAACGCTGTTGAGGCCGACGCCACCGGTGCCGATGACGACGACACTGCTATATGCCGGCACCGCGGCCGTGTTGACCACCGCGCCGAAGCCGGTGATCACGCCGCAGCCGAGCAGCGAGGCGCTGTCGAGCGGGATGTCCTTCGGAATTGCGACGACCTGGGACGCGTGGACCACGACTTCCTCGGCGAAGGCGCCGGTGCGCAGACCGTGGGTCACGGCCGCGCCGTCCGTCTTCTTGATCGGGCTCTTGTGGTCGAGCGGGAACTTCGTCTCGCAGGCGTAAGGCTTGCCTTGAGCGCAGTAGTGGCAGGTGCCGCAGGAGCGTATCAGGGTAACCACCACGTGGTCGCCCTCCGCCAGGCCCTCGGTCCCCGGCCCGACCTCGGCAACGACGCCCGCCGCCTCGTGCCCATAGACGGCCGGCAGCGTGCCGCCCCAGGCACCGTCGGCGAAGAGGATGTCGCTGTGGCAGATGGCGCAGGCGGCGAGCTTGACCCGAATTTCGCCGGCCTGCGGCGGCGCCAGCTCGATCTCCTCGATGACCAGCGGCTTGCCGAACTCGTAACAAATGGCGGCCTTCATGGGCACCAATCTCCTGTTCCGAATCTAGCGCGGATGCATGAGCCGCAAGCAGCCGGAAGGCAAGCGCGAAATGCTTGGGGCGCGGAAGAAAAGGCCGCAGGTCTCGCCGTCTATTCGGCGGGCTGGATCGCCGGACGCGCGAAGGTGGTTTCGAGGCCTGGCTCGGGGCGGTGGGGGACGAGCTGCGTGAGAATGAGCGAGCAGACGGCGATGGCGGCACCGGTCAGGAAGACGGCCGGCGGGCTGACCAGCCAGACGATGCCGAGCAGGGCCGGGAGCACCACGGCGGCAATGTGGTTGATGGTGAAGGAGACGGCAGCCGTTGGCGCGATGTCGCGCGGGTCGGCGATCTTCTGGAAGTAGGTCTTGATGGCGATCGCCATGGCGAAGAAGAGGTGGTCGATCACGTAGAGAGCGGCGGCCAGCCACTCGTTGCCGACGAAGGCATAGGACGTGAAGACGAAGATCAGCCCGATGTACTCGATGGTCAGGGCCTTGCGCTCACCCCAGCGGGCGATCAGCCGGCCGATCAGCGGCGCCATCCAGATGTTGGCCGCGTAGTTGACCAGGAACAGCAGGGTGATGTTGGCGACCGAGAAGCCGAACTTCTCCACCATCATGAAGCCGGCGAAGACGATGAAGATCTGCCGACGGGCGCCGGACAGGAAGGTGAGGGCGTAGTAGAGCCAGTAGCGCCGGCGCAGGATCAGCTTCTTGTGCTGCGGCACCGCTTCCTTGATCTGGGGATAGGCCCGCCAGGCGAAGAGCGTGATCGCCACCGTGGCGCCGCCGCCGATCAGATAGACCAGCTTATAGTCCGTCTCGAAGACCTCGAAGCCGAGCCATATCAGCCCGTAGGCGACCAGGGCGGCAAAGCTGGCCGCGGCGACCACCCGGCCCAGCACGATGGGCGCGCGGTCCTTGCCGAGCCACTGCAGGGCCAGGCTTTGCTGCACGGTCTCATTGTAGTGGAAGCCGATCGACATGATGACCGTGGTGACGTAGAGGCCGAGCACGGTCGGGAAGTAGCCGGTCAGCGCCGTGCCGATGCCGAGCAGGATGAGCGAGACGTAGGCGAAGACCTGCTCGCGCAGCAGCAGCAGCACGAAAACGGCGGTGAAGGCGAGAAAGCCCGGCACCTCGCGTAGGCTCTGTAGGATGCCCATCTCGGCCCCGGTGAAAGCCGCACGCTCGATGGCGAAGTTATTGAGCAGGGCCATCCAGGTGGCGAAGGACAGCGGAGCGGCCGCGCCCATCAAGAGCAGAAGCCCTTCCGGAGAGCGCCAACCCTTGGCATGGAGGCTGGCGAGGATGCCCCGCAAACGATTGAACATATCCGAACCTGGCAAAGAGACGGCGCCGAAATCGGCGCCTGATGCTGTGAAATTATTGTCTATGGCACGCTTGGCCGCCTATCGTCATAGTGACAATTAATGTTGAGAACCAGCCAACGTGACCCCAGACTGGGCAATCTGCCGGAGCCGGACTCCTGGCGGCCCGCCGTAGGCTATGCCAGCGATGAGCCGGCCGGCCGGGTGACCGATTGGCACAGCCACGACTACGCTCAGCTGCTCTACGCCGCGCAGGGCTTGATGCGGGTCGAGACCCCGGCGGGGCTGTGGGTGACCCCCTCGCTGCGGGCGGTGTGGATTCCCGCCGGGATCGTCCACCGCAAGATCAACCTGGCGCCCCTGAAGTTCTGCACGCTCTACATGCTGCCCGAGGCAGCGATGATGCCGGAGCACTGCCACGTGGTCAGCATCAGTCCGCTGCTCCGCGAGCTGATCGTCGAAATGAGCCGCCAGCGAGGTGACTACGACCCGGCAGGACAGGCGGGGCATCTGCTGGCTCTGCTGCTCGACCGCTTGCGCAAGGCTCCCGCGGAGTCTCTCTTCTTGCCTTTGCCCGAGGAGCCGCGCATTCGGGCGCTGGTCGAACGCCTCTTGGAAGAGCCGGCCGATCCCACCGGCTTGGAGGCGTTGGCGCGGGAGGCGGGAGCAAGCCCGCGCACCATGGCCCGCCTGTTCGAGGCGGAGGCCGGGATGGGCTTCCGGGAGTGGCGTCAGCGGCTGCGCCTGCAGGTGGCGCTGGCCCGCCTGGCGGAGGGCGAGCCGGTCACCAGCGTCGCCTTTGCCGTAGGCTACGACAGCCCCTCCGCCTTCATCGCCATGTTCCGCAAGGTGATGGGCGAGAGCCCGAGGCGGTACCTCAAGCAGGTTGAAGCTTGACCGCCGCCGCCGCTGGCTTCACCCCGAAGAAGAGCGCGTAAAGAACGGGCACCACGACCAGGGTGAGCACCGTGCCCAGCGCCAGGCCGAAGGCGATCACGCAGGCCATGGCATAGAACAGCGGGTCGACCAGAATGATCAGCGGCATTACGCCCAGAAGCGTGGTGGTGGCCGACATCAAAATGGGCCGCATGCGTGCAATCGCGGCCCCGACGATGGCGTCATAGCGCGAGCGCCCCTCCGCTTGGAGACCATCAATCCGGTCGATCAGGACGATGCCGTTGTTGATGATCACGCCGGCCAGGCTGAGCAGGCCGAGGATGGCGAAGAAATCGAAGGGCGCCCGCATCACCAGCAGCCCGACCATGGCGCCGGCAAAGGCCAGAGGGATGGTCAGCATGATGATCGCCGGGCGGCGGAAGGAGTTGAACTGCCAGATCAGCAGCACGATGATTCCGGCGACGCACTGCGGCAGGTAGCGGAAGAGTTTCTCGTTGGTCTCCTGCGAGTCCTCGATCTCGCCACCGATTTCCCAACGGTACCCAGGCTCCAGCTCGAGGCCCTCCAGCGCCGGCATGGCGGCGGCCAGAAGCTGCGGCGCCTTGAGCGTGCGGTGGCGCGCTTCGACTGTGGCCGTGCGTTCCTGGTCGCGCCGTTTGATGCGGCTGAACTGCCAGACGCCGGAGATGTCGGCGATCTGCTCGAGCGGGATGAGGTTGCCGGTTTCCTCCGAATAGACGTTGATGTTCCAGAGATCGGCCAGCAAGGCGCGTTCCTCGGCAACCGAGCGCACGACGACCGGAATGGCCAGGTCGCCTTCGCGATAGTCGGTGATCTGGTTGCCATCGGTGTAGGCGCTGAGCGAGCGCGCGACGGCTTCGGAGCTCACGCCAGCCCGCCGGGCCCGGACCTGATCGACGGCGACTTCGATGCGAATCTCCCGGTTTTCCCAATCGAGCTTCGCGTAGTCGATACCCGGCAGCTCCTTGAGTGCCTGTTGAAGCTCCAGGCCCTTCTCGTAGAGATACTCGGAGTCGGGGCCGACGAGCCGAAACTCGGTGTAGCCGGGCTCGGAGGCGCCGAGCCACATGCGTTTCACGCGCACCACGGCTTCGGGAAGCTGGTCCGCCGCAAACTCCCGAAGGCGTTCGATGACGACCGGCGCCTGATCTGCGGTCTCGGTGTTGACCACAGCAAAGGCGACGTGCGGGTCCGGGTCGACCGGCGAAAGCGACAGGAAGAAGCGCGGACCACCGGTGCCCACATAGGCAATGCTGCTGGTGATCTCCGGATTGACCTCCTTGTCGCTGAACCAGGCCGTCATGTTGCGTGTCACTTCGGCGGTCGCCTGGGTGCGGGAGCCGGCCGGAAGATCGAGGTAGACCAGGAACTGGTTGCGGTCGCTGGGTCCGAAGAACTCGCGGACCAGGCTTTGTGACAGCGCCCCGGCGCCTGCGAGCAGCAGCAGCACGATGCCGATGACGACGTAGCGTTGACTGAGGGCGGTTTCGAGCAGGCCGCGGTAGATGGTGTAGAAGCGGCCGCCGTAGGGGTCGACCTTGGCGCCCTCGGCCGCCGGCTCCTTCGGCTTCACCTTGAGAAACCAGTAGCACAGGCTTGGTGTCGCATAGATCGACAGGAACCAGGAGCCGAGCAGCAGAATGGCGACCACCGCCGGCAGGGAGAAAGCATACTCGCCGGTCTGCCCGTCGATCAGCAGCATGGGCGTGAAGGCGAGCACCGTGGTCAGGGTCGAGGTGAGCAGTGGGATGGCCAGGCTCTTGCCCGAGGCGATGCAGGCCTCCCGCCGATCGGCGCCGGTTTCCAGCCGCGTTCGGATGTCCTCGGTGACGACGATGGCATTGTCGACCAGCATGCCCAGCGCGACGATGGCGGAGACGATCGACACGCGCTCTAGCTCGATGCCCGACATGTACATGAAGATCAGGCCGAACAGCATGGCCAGCGGCACGAAGCCGCCGACGATCAAACCTGCGCGCAGGCGCAGGAAGAGGATGACAACGACCAGCACGACCAGGATGGTCTGATAGACGTTGAAGAGCGCGCTGTTGACCGCGATCTTCACCAAGTCCGGCTGGAAGGTCGCATAGTCGAGGACGTAGCCGATCGGGAGCTGAGCCTCGAGCTCTTCGAGCTTGCGGGTCAGGCGCTCGCCGAACTCGACGCTGTTCACCCCCGGAACGATCGAGACACTGATGACGATGGCTTGCTCATCATTGAAGTAGGCAAGTTCGCGCGGTGGGTCGCGGTAGCCGCGGGACACCGTCAGCACTTCGGTGATGGGCACCACTTGCTCGCTGCCGGGTATGCGGAGCAACACATCTTCAATGTCTTCGATGCTCTCGAAGTTTCCCGAGGGCGAGATGATCAGCGCCTGTTGATCGACGTCATAGGTGCCGCCCGGCAGAATCACGTTCTGGCGCGTCAGGGTACTGACGATATCGGCAACATCGATGCCGAACTGAGCCAGCTTGCTGTTGGAGTATTCGAGAAAGACCTGTTCTTCCTCGACGCCGTAGAGCTCGATCTTGCGAATGCCATCGAGCTCGTAGAGGCGGTCTCGAATATCCCGCGCGACCAAGCGCATCTCGGCCATGGTGAAACCATCGCTCCACAGCGCAACGGTGGCGACCGCGGTCAGGCCGAACTCATCGTTGACGAAGGGGCCGACCGTGCCGTCCGGCAGCTCGGGGCGGATATCGTCCATTTTGTTGCGCAGGCGATTAAAGATCTCCTGCAGATTGTTGTACTCGTCCCGCAGCACCGCGTGGATGATGCTATAGCCGGTTTTGCTGTCGGAGGTGATCTCGTCGATCTCCGGCATGGTGCGGATCTGCTCTTCGAGCTTCCGGGTAATCAGCTCTTCGACCTGATCCGGTGTCATGCCCGGGAAGCTCGCCGTAATGACCGCCTCGCGGATCACGATCGTCGGGTCTTCGTTGCGGGGAAAGATCACGAAGAGCTGCAGCCCGGCAAGAAGCACGACCACCAGGAAGGTGATCGTCAGGCGCGAGTTATTAAGTGAGAAGGCTGTGATGCCGCCCATGACGTCCGACCCCTATCCCCCTTTTTAGCGGCTGCGATTTTCTTTGTTGCAATGGTGTCGGAGCCGGGCTCAGGGCTGCATCAGCTTCACGCGCTGACCATCGGAAAGAAAGCTCACGCCGGCAACCGCGATGACATCGCCGCCCCCTAGGCCTTCGGAGATCACCACCTGATTGTCGCGAATACCTTCGCTGCGAATTGGGACTTGGCGTACGGTCGAACTATCGGCATCGAACACGAAGACGTAGCCGGTTCGGGGCTCCACGCCGGGTGCGATTGCCGAGACCGGGACGAGATAGGAGGTCGTTTCCGTCTCGCCGCCGAGCAGCAAGGTGGCTTCAGCCGTCATGCCGGGCAGCACCTCGCTGTTGCCTTCCAGCAGAGCGATTTTCACAGGGAAGGCGTTGGCGGTTTCGGCCACCGTGCCGATCTCGTTGACGCGCCCCTGAAGGACCAGACCGGGCCGGGTCGGAAAGCTGAATTCCGCCGGCAGGCCGAGGTGGATTTCCCGGATACTGGTCTCGGGAACGCTCAAGTGTATCTGCATGGCTTCTTCGGCGTAGACGTCGAAGATCGGCTCGCCCCGGCTGACTTCCTGAAAGGCATCGACGTGCCGCTCTGAGATAATGCCGCCGAAGGGCGCGGTGAGGGTGGTCTTCTCGAGATCGCGCTTTGCCAGGTTGAGCTGCGACTGCTGATATTTGACGTTGTTTTCGGCGCTTTGGTAGCTGGCCAGGGCCTGATCGTAGGCTGCCTTGGCCACCCAGCCCTTTTGGAAGAGCGTTTCTTGCCGCTCGAACTCGGTGGTCGCCTCCGCAAACTGTGCTTTCGCCCGGCCCAGCCCGGCTTCGGCCCCCTCCACCGCGAGCTTGAAGGGTTCGTCGTCAAGTCGTGCGAGAACCTCTCCGCGCTGTACGTCGTCGCCACGCTCGGCAATAAGCTCCTGCACGTTCCCGGCGACTTCGAAGCTCAGGCTCGAGGTGTCGACTGCCTCGACGATTCCGGCGAACTTGCGAACAGCGCCCGATGCGCGGTCAGCGACCGTCATGGTCTTGATCGCCCGCACAGTCTCGACCGGCGGCGGCACTTCTTCTTCGCAGGCTGCTAGGGGCAGCATGAGGGCGACGAGACCGAGCGCCATCAGTCGGGGAGAGGACCGCCGAGATTGCTCGAAACCGGGACCTCGCGACCGCAGTCCAATTTGCCAAGTCGTCATCCTGCTTATGAGCTCCGGTGCTTCGTTCGCGTGCGTTATAGAAAAGAGTAACCACCAAACTAGCACAGGGTCACGCCCTGCGCGCTGCGACGAAAGTCCCACGCAGCGAGGCTTTCACCGTTGGATCGCGGTATAGCCGGGCGTGCGGTTTTGGGACCCGTCACCGCTGTGCAGATCAGGGGTGCGCGCGAACGCTTGTTCCCTCTCGAGACGGGAGCTAGGTATCGCATATGACGGACCGACTGAAGATCGCGTTGGCTCAGCTCAATCCCGTGGTTGGCGACGTTGCCGGCAACCTGCGCCGCCTGCGGGAGGCAAGGGCCGAGGCCGCGTCGCTAGGCGCCGATCTGGTGATTGCCAGCGAGCTGGTGCTTTGCGGCTATCCGCCCGAGGACTTGGTGCTGAAGGCGCATTTCCTCGAAGAGGTCGAGGCGGCCCTCGACGCGTTGGCTCTCGAGACCGCGGACGGCGGCCCGGCGCTGGTGATTGGCGCACCCTGGCGCGAGGACCGCACCCGCCAGGACGCTCTACGGGGTCACGTGTTCAATGCCGCCTTCCTGCTGGCGGAGGGTGAGGTTGCGGCCGTTCGCTGCAAGCATGAGCTGCCCAACTACGGCGTCTTCGACGAGATTCGCGTCTTCAAGCCCGGCCCCTTGCCGGGCCCGATCAGCTACAAAGGCGTGCGCCTCGGCGTCATGGTCTGCGAGGACATGTGGGTCGAAGACGTCGCCGAGTGCCTGGAAGAGTCGGCGGCGGAGATGCTCATCGTCATCAACGGGTCGCCCTTCGAGTGGGACAAGCACGACGAGCGCATGCAGCTTGCCGTTGCCCGGGTCGTCGAGACCGGCCTGCCGCTGATCTACGTCAACCAGGTCGGCGGGCAGGACGAGCTGGTGTTCGATGGCGGCTCGTTCGTGCTCAACGCCGACCGCAGCCTGGCCAATCAGATGCCGGCGTTCGAGACAGGCGTCGCCCTGACCGAATGGCACCGTGGCGACGACGAGAGCTGGCACTGCGAGGCTGGTGGAATGGTGCCCTTGGAAGAGGGCCTGGAGCCGATCTACCGTGCTCTCATTCTCGGGCTGCGCGACTATGTGGGAAAGAACGGCTTTCCCGGGGTCGTGATCGGCCTCTCGGGCGGCATCGATTCCGCGCTCTCCGCCGCCATCGCCGCGGATGCCCTCGGCGCGGAGCGGGTGCGCTGCGTGATGATGCCGTCCCCCTACACCAGCCGGGAAAGCTTGGAGGATGCGGCTGAGTGCGCCGGGCTGCTCGGTCTCCAGCTCGACGAGGTGTCGATCGAGCCGGCGATGGAGGCCTTCGAAAGCATGCTGCGGCCGCTCTTCGACTCCCTGCCGCCCGACACCACGGAGGAGAACATCCAGGCGCGCGCCCGCGGCATTCTGTTGATGGCCCTCTCCAACAAGTTCGGCCACATGGTGCTCTCCACCGGCAACAAGTCGGAGATGAGCGTCGGCTATGCTACCCTCTACGGCGATATGTGCGGTGGCTACAACGTCCTGAAGGACGTTTACAAAACCATGGTCTACAAGCTCTCCCAGTGGCGAAACCAGGTCCAGCCGAAAGGGGCGCTCGGGCCTGCCGGCCGCGTCATTCCGGAGCGGATCATCACCAAGGCCCCCTCGGCCGAGCTCAAGCCCGACCAGACCGACCAGGACAGCCTGCCGCCCTACGAGGCGCTCGACGATATCCTCGCTTGCCTGATCGAAGGCGAGGTTCCGGTCGAGGGCATCGTGGCCCGTGGCCATGAGCGGGCGACGGTGAACCGGGTTTGGCGGATGCTGGAGAATGCCGAGTACAAGCGCCGCCAAGCGCCGCCCGGGGTCAAGATCACCCGCCGCGCCTTCGGCCGGGACCGCCGCTATCCCATCGTCAATGCTTTCAAAGGCCCAGCTTAGAAAAGCTGCACGTTCCGGCAGCCTTTGGCTCACACCTTCGCCAGGGGCTCGCGGACTTTTTCGCCAGCACACGGGAGCCTTTCGACCGTGACTGAAGATGAGACCGGTGCGGCGTTCCGTCCGAACATCATTGAAGGCTACCTCCCGGACTTCCCGATCAAGCGGCGGATGAACCGGGCCTATCGCGGTGAGCTGGACGAGATCCATGCCTCTATTCTGGCCAGGCAGGAAGCG
>JANQIA010000379.1 GCA_028282405.1 Rhodovibrionaceae bacterium | reverse complement strand
GACGATCTCCAGTCGCGGGGCGACGTCGACGCCGAGATCTTCCGGCGTCATGGTCTCCATCGGCTTCTTCTTCGCCTTCATGATATTGGGCAGCGAGGCGTAGCGCGGCTCGTTGAGGCGCAGGTCGGCGGTGACCACGGCCGGGAGCTTGAGCGTCAGGGTCTCGAGCCCGCCGTCGATCTCGCGGGTGACCTTCAACTCGCCGTCCTGGCGCTCGATCTTGGAGGCGAAGGTGCCCTGCGGCCAGCCGAGCAGCGCGGCCAGCATCTGGCCGGTCTGATTGTTGTCGTTGTCGACGGCCTGCTTGCCGAGGATGACCATCTCCGGCTGCTCCTTGTCGACGATCGCCTTCAAGAGCTTGGCGATGCCGAGCGGCTCCAGCGGCTGATCGCTGGTCACCAGGATGCCGCGGTCGGCGCCCATGGCGAGCGCCGTGCGGATGGTCTCCTGCGACTGCTGCGGGCCGCAGGACACGGCGACGATCTCGCTGGCGACACCGGCTTCCTTGAGGCGCACGGCTTCTTCCACGGCGATCTCGCAGAAGGGATTCATGGACATCTTCACGTTGGCCGTCTCGACGCCGGAGCCGTCCGCCTTGACGCGGACTTTCACGTAAGCGTCGATAACCCGCTTCACCGGGACAAGAACCTTCATTTCCCCCCTCGGATCCTTATGTCGTGGGCATTTTTCATGGACAGGGACGCCTTTCTGCGCGTCGCCTTGTCGAACGAGGCGTGCTTTTTCGCGGGCGCAACATAGGTCTATGACAATAGCGAGTCAATCGCCGTGGAAAAGCGCCGATTCCCGCCACTTCGGCCCGATTTTCAGCGGTTTCCGCCCCGCACCCAAAGCACGTCCGAACGGCCCTTGTCGTTGAGGTAGCGGGCCATGACGAAAAGCAGGTCCGAGAGGCGATTGATGAAGCGCACGGCTTCCGGATTGATCGCCTCGTCGTCGGCCAGCGCGGTCATCTCCCGCTCCGCCCGCCGAGCCACGGTACGCGCCAGATGCAGGTGGGCCGAGGCGGCCGTGCCGCCCGGCAGCACGAAGGACTGCAGCGGCTCCAGCTCCGCGTTCATGGCGTCGATCTCCTGCTCCAGGCGCTCGACCTGCGCGGCCGTGATACGCAGCGGCGGATAGGCCGGCGACTCCTCTTCCGGCGTGCAGAGATCGGCCCCAAGATCGAAGAGGTCGTTCTGAATGCGGGACAGCGTTGCGTCAGCCTCATCGCTGGTGTGCAGGCGCGCCATGCCGATCACGGAGTTGCATTCGTCGACGGTGCCGTAGGCGGCGACCCGCGGGCTGTGCTTGACCACCCGGCTGCCGTTGCCGAGGGAGGTTTTTCCCTTGTCGCCGCCGCGGGTGTAGATGCGTGTCAGTTGAACCATGGTCGTCAGCCTTTTGATGTCAGCATGGCCAGCGCGAAGAAGAGCAGCGCGACGGCCTGCGCCACGATGCGGGCGCGCATCAGCTTGTTGGCGTATTTGTCGTTGAACTCGCCGCCGCGCGCCATGGCGATCAATCCGGTGAAGAGCACGCCCAGGGTGATGGCCATCCCGATGCCCATCAGCACGGCAAAACCGGTGCTCATTGCGATTTTCTCCTACCCTCAGCCGTCCTTACGGACGGTCATGTAAATATGGACATAGTCCATTCCGTGCCCGCTGGGAGCCTTCCGCACCATGCGCTCGTAGGCGTAGTAGTAGGCTTCGATCAAGGCCTGACGCTCCTCCGCCGGCCGTGCGGGCGAGAGCGCGCCGTGGAACGTGCTCTGCGTCCAGGAGCGTAGGGTGGGGATGTACTCCTGCGCGAAGCGCCCTGCGTCCCCGTGCTCCTCGAAGGCCAGGCGGTAGGGACAGGGCGTCACCCGCGTCTCGATCGACTCCAGCCTGAGGCCGGCCTGATAGGCGGGCTCCGAGGGGTCGGTCAGGGGCGCCGAGAACTCCTCCACCGTGTTGTAGTACTGCGGCAGGGTCATGGCCCGATACTCGTCGGCGGTGATCTGCCCGTCGTCGAGGAAGCTCTGCCAGAGGGCGTTGAAGGTATCGAACATGGGCACGCCCTGGGTGTTGCCGAGATAGCGGCCCTCCTCGTCCTTGCCGAAGTTGACCAGCACCAGGCGCGCCCCCGGCGCCAGCTCCTTGGCGCGGTGCATCAGGATATTGCGCCAGTCCCGGTGCCCCTGGTCGCGGAAGGCGTCGAGCTCGATGCCGCTGGCCCCGGTCATATGCACATGGTCGCTGATGTCGGCTGGCTTGCGGCTCAGCCAGTGCATGGCGGTGGCCGAGAAGCCCAGGTCCAAGCTGCCGGCCGGCAGGACCTGGCGGTAGAAGGAGGTCGCCGACATGGTCGCGTGGCAGTCGGGGATGCCGGCCAGCGGCGAGTCCTCGCCGAAGACGTTGCCGGCCAGGGCGTTGTAGTCGTTGCCCTGCTGGTCGCTGTAGACCATCCAGAGGCCGCGTTCGGGCTGGCGCGCGCGGGCCATCCGAAGGGCGTCCGCAACCATGGTCAGCGAGGTGCCGCCGTCGGCGGTGCCCATGTCGCTCATCACGAAGGGGCGGCCCTCCGCCATGGGAAGCGCCTCGATGGCCGCGCGGACCCGCGGCAGGGCATGGTCGATGACGTGCTTGGCGCCGCGGGTGGCGAGCGAATAGCCGCCGGCCATGGCAATGTGATCGGCTTCAGCCGTCGCCCGGTTCATCTGCCCCCGCTTCCCTCGTTTCGGCGGCGGTTTGCGCGCCCTGATGGGCAAGCTTGCCGCGCCGGGCGAAAGGCGGCAAGGGACTCGGCCGCAGGCCGAGCGCGCTCTAGGCGCTGACCTTCCAGTCCTCGGCCCAGCTCTGGAACATCAGGAAGCTCCAGAGTAGCTGGTTGTGGTCGCGCCAGCCGTGCAGGTGCTGGCGCCAGATGTCCTGCACCTCGTTGGCGGCAAAGAAGCCTTCCCGCTCGAGGCGCGGCGCCGACAGCAGCGCCTCGGCCCAGTCGCGCAGCGGCTCGCGCAGCCAGGCGCCGATGGGGATGGCGAAGCCCTGCTTCGGCCGCTCGGTCAGCTCTGGCGGGACGTAGCGGGCCAAGACGTCGCGCAGCGGCCGCTTGCCGCCGCGGCCGTCGCTGCGCATCCCCTCGGGCAGCGACCAGGCGAAGGCCAGCACGTTGGGGTCGAGCAGAGGGCAGCGCACCTCCAGGCTGACGGCCATGCTGGCCCGGTCGACCTTGGTCAGCACGTCGCTCGGCAGCCAGAAGACCAGGTCGAGCCACTGCATCAACGACATTTCGCCGAGGCCCCGGGGCCAGTCTTGGCGATCGTCCATTACGGTCGGCGTCACCTGCCCGCCGACCACCAGGCGACCCGGCGCCAGATGCCGCGCGCGCTTGCGCACGTAGACGTCGAGCGCATCGTTGCCGCCCTCGATGCGCACGGACTTCATCAGCTTGCGGAAGGCCTTGGCCAGCTTGCCCGGCTTTTGCGGACTGGCGGCGTTTGGACCGGCGAGACGCCAAAGCGCGGTGGCCGCGCTGCGTGCCGCGCAGGTGCGCAGACGGCGCAGGCCTTCCGGATGGGCGGAGGCGGCCTCCCACTGCTTGGAGACGCGGAAATAGCCGTTGTAGCCGGCGAAAAGCTCGTCGCCGCCGTCGCCGGAGAGGGCGACAGTGAGATCTTCCCGCGCCAGCTTGGAGACGAAGTAGGTCGGCACCTGCGAGCTGTCGGCGAAGGGCTCGTCGTAGAGGCTCGGCAGCCGCGGGATGAGCTCCAGCGCATCCTTGGGCGTGACCGTCAGCTCGCGGTGCTCGGTGCCGAGATGCGCGGCGATGGCGCGGGCGTGCACCGCCTCGTTGAAGCGCTCTTCCTCGAAGCCGATGGAGAAGGTCTTGATCGGGCGGTTGCTCTGCGCCTGCATCAGCGCCACGACGATGGAGGAGTCGAGGCCGCCCGAGAGCAGCGCGCCGAGCGGGACGTCGGCGACCATGCGCCGGCCCACGGCCGCCTTGAGAAGATCGTCCAGGCTTTCGGCGGCGTCCTCCTGGCTCCCGGCAAAGGGCGTCTGCGCGCCGGTTTCGGCAACCTGCTTGGCCGACCAGAAGACCTGGGGCTCCGGCAGTTGTCCCCGGTGGTCCTCGCCGAGGGTGACCCAGGTGCCGGGCACGAGCTGGCGCAGGCCGCGGAAGATGCAGTGGGGCGAGGGGATGTAGCCGTACTGGATGAACAGCGTCAGCACGTCGCGGTCGATCTCCCGCGTGAAGGCGGGATGCGCGGCCAGCGCCTTCAGCTCCGAGCCGAACAGCAGCGTGCCGCCGGACCAGCCGTAGTACAGCGGCTTCTTGCCGGTGCGGTCGCGGGCCAGGGTGAGCTGCCGCTCCTGCTTGTCCCAGAGGGCGAAGGCGAACATGCCGTTGGCGCGAGTCAGCGCCTCTTCGATGCCCCACTGGGCGATGGCGGCGAGTAGCACCTCGGTGTCGGAGTGACCGCGGAAGCTGTGGCCCAGGCCTTCCAAATCGCGGCGCAGATCCGGGAAGTTGTAGATCTCGCCGTTGTAGCAGAGGACGTAGCGGCCCGACTGGGAGGTCATGGGCTGGGCGCCGGCCTCCGAGAGGTCGATGATCGAGAGGCGGCGGTGGCCGAAAGCGACGCCGGCCTCGGGCTGGCACCAGGTGCCGCCGGCATCGGGTCCGCGATGACGGATGGCCGTCGCCATGGCCTCGGCCAGGGCCGTCATCCGCTCTTGGCTGTCATCCGCTTTGGGAGACCAATAGCCTGCTATGCCGCACATGGCCGCCGCCTGTCTCGCACGTTGCTGCCTGTTGGAGTCGGTCGCAGAGAGCTAGAGCACGGCGCAGGGCGCTTGAAAAGCCTCTCTATCCTCTGCCGCTCGGCTGGGTATCCTTTTCCCTTGTTCCGTCCTTGGGCATAAGCTATGCGACCAATTCGGCGCGCGGGCCGCATAAGAAAGCCCACTTCGTTGGAAGAGAGGACGCGCCGAGCGCGCTCGCAAGCTTCAGGGACAAAGAGCACAGGGCGGCCGCAAGGCCGTCGCGCGCTGGTGTCATTCTGGACGGACCGATGAAACCTGATACCTCCGGACATGTAGCGGCCTTCTTCGCGCAGGCGGCGGAGATTTGCGCCACCATCGACCAGGCCGCGATCGAACGCATCGCCCAGGGCATCGCCCGGGTACGGGCTGATGGCGGGCGGCTCTTCATCCTCGGCGTCGGCGGCAGCGCCGGCAACGCGGGTCACGCGGTCAACGACTTCCGCAAGCTCTGCGATGTCGAGGCCTATGCGCCGACCGACAACGTCTCCGAGCTGACGGCCCGCACCAACGACGAGGGCTGGGAGACGGTCTTCGCCGCCTGGCTTAAGACCAGCCGCGCCAACGAGAAGGACGGCGTCCTGGTCTTTTCCGTTGGCGGCGGCAATGCGGAGCGCAACGTCTCCATGAATCTGGTGCACGCGCTCGACGAGGCGAAGCGCCGCGGCTTGCAGATCTTCGGCGTGGTGGGACGCGACGGCGGCCATACGGCGAAGATGGCCGATGCGGCTGTCATCGTCCCCACCGTTGCGGCCAACCACGTGACCCCGCACACCGAGGCCTTCCAGGCCGTGGTCTGGCACTGCCTGGTGTCGCACCCGACGCTGCAGCAGCAAGCGACCACCTGGTAGCGGCGCGTTAGCCGAAGGGGCCCGAGCCGAGCATGCCGCAACTTCGCCAAGCCGTGTTTCTCGACCGCGACGGCGTGCTGGTGGTGCCGGAGTTTCGCGACGGCCGCTCCTTCGCGCCGCGCCGGCTGGAGGACTTCCGGCTCTACCGGGACGCCCGGCCGTCTCTGCAGAAGCTGAAGGACGCCGGCTATCTGCTGATCGTCGTCACCAACCAGCCGGACGTGAGCACGGGCCTCGTCTCGGAGACGGTCTTGGAGGCCATGCACGGCAAGATGATGCAGGCCCTGCCGCTTGACGGCATCGAGGTCTGTACGGATACCAAAGAAGCGGCCGGTCCGCGGCGCAAACCAGCCCCCGGCATGTTGCTGGATGCGGCGGCGCGATGGGACATCGATCTCGCAAAGAGCGTCATGATCGGGGATCGCTGGAGCGACGTGGAGGCGGCCAAGCGCGCCGGCTGTGCCGCGCTCTTCATCGATCGCGGCTACACGGCGGAGGAAAGGCCGAGCGATCAGCTCGCCTCCTTTGAAGACCTTGCGGCGGCCGTCGACTGGCTGCTGACGGAAGAGGGCGCCAGGCAGGCGACAGCACAATCCGGGGCGCAATAGAGGCGCAACAGGAACGAGCGGACGAAAGAGCGAAGCATGACGAGCACGGCGGATTTGAAGATCAAGGTGTTTGCCGACGGCGCCGACCTGGCCGGCATGTTGGAGATGCGGGCCAATCCCCTGATCAAGGGTTTCACCACCAACCCGACCCTGATGCGCAAGGCCGGGGTCGAGGACTACGAGGCCTTCGCCCGCGAAGTGCTGGCGGAGATCACCGACCGGCCCGTCTCCTTCGAGGTCTTCGCCGACGACTTCGCCGAGATGGAGCGGCAGGCGCTGCAGATCGCCTCCTGGGCCGACAACGTGAACGTCAAGATCCCCATCACCAACACCAAGGGCGAGTCGGCCGTACCGCTGATCGGCCGTCTTTCCGCGCAGGGCGTGGTGGTCAACGTCACGGCGATGATGACGCTCGATCAGGTGGCCGCGACCGCCGAGGCGCTGCATCCGGACACGCCGGCCATCGTCTCGGTCTTCGCCGGGCGGGTCGCCGACACGGGCGTCGACCCGGTGCCGCACATGAAGGAGGCGCTGACGCTCCTGGCCGGCAAGCCCAAGGCGGATTTGCTCTGGGCCAGCCCGCGCGAGCTGCTCAACATTTTCCAGGCCGACGAGATCGGCTGCCACATCATCACCGTCACCAACGACCTGCTGGCCAAGCTGAAGCTGGTCGGCAAGGACCTCTCGCTCTACTCGCGGGAGACGGTGGAGATGTTCTATCGGGATGCGACCGCGGCCGGCTACGACATCGCCGTGCCGGCGGCACCGCGCGCGGCCACGGCCTGAGGGCACGCATCCAATCACCTAACTGCTTGCGGCGAACTGAGGGAGCGGCATGAAACACGTATTGGTTCTCGGAGGCGCCGGCTATGTCGGCAGCTTGCTTTGTCCGCAGTTGCTCGAACTGGGCTACCGGGTCACCTCCTTCGACATCGGCTATTTCGGCGACGCCTTCCTGCCGAAGGACAATCCCAACTTCCGCACCATCCAGGGCGACATCCGCGATGTGGCGGCGCTGCGCGAGGTCTTCCAGGGGGTCGACATCGCGATCGATCTCGCCTGCATCTCCAATGACGCGAGCTTCGTGCTGGACGAGAGCCTCAGCACCACGATCAACCTCGATGCCTTCGAGCCGATGGTGATCGCCGCCAAGGAAAGCGGGGTGAAGCGCTTCATCTACGCCTCGTCCAGCTCGGTCTACGGCGTCTCCGAGCAGCCGAACGTCACCGAAGACCACCCGCTGGTGCCGCTCACCCTCTACAACAAGTACAAGGGCCTCTGCGAACCGAAGCTCTTCGCCCAGCAGTCGCCGGACTTCGTCTGCGTCACCATCCGCCCGGCGACGCTCTGCGGCTACGCCCCGCGCCAGCGCCTGGACCTCTCGGTCAACATCCTGACCAGCCACGCGGTGATCAACGGCAAGATCACCGTCTTCGGCGGCACCCAGATGCGCCCCAACCTGCACGTCCAGGACATGTGCGATCTCTACAAGCTCCTGATCGAGATCGAGGACGACAAGATTGCCGGCGAGACCTTCAACTGCGGCTTCCAGAACATGTCGATCATGGACATCGCCCAGATCGTCAAGCGGGTGGTCGAGGAGGAGTTTCCGGACCGGGCGCCGATCGAGATCGTCACCACGCCGACCGACGACATCCGCTCCTACCACATCAACTCGGACAAGATCCGCCGTCAGCTCGGCTTCGAGCCGAGCCACAGCATCGAGGATGCGGTGCGCGACCTCTGCAAGGCCTTCCAGGCCGGCAAGCTGCCCAACCCGATGCAGGACGACCGCTACTACAACGTCCGCACACTGAAGGCACTGCAGGCAGCATGAACGACAAGCCGGTCGCTCTGGTCACGGGCGGGGCGGGTTTCATCGGCAGCCACATGGTCGATCTCCTGATCGACCGTGGCTACAAGGTGCGAGTCATCGACAACCTCACCGGCGGGCGCGAGGCCAACCTGGCGCAGCACGCCGGCAATCCCGACCTCACCGCGGAGTGGCTCGACATCCGGGAGCTGGAGCCGGAGAGCCCGATCTTCGGCGACCTCGCCTGCGTGGTGCACTTCGCCGGCATCGGCGACATCGTGCCCTCGATCGAGCGGCCCATCGACTACATGGCGACCAACGTGCAGGGCACCGTCCGGGTGCTGGAAGGCGCGCGTCAGGCCAAGGCGGGCAAGTTCGTCTATGCCGCCTCCTCCTCCTGCTACGGCCTCGCCGACGTGCCGACGCGCGAGGACCATCCGATCGCGCCGCAGCACCCTTATGCGCTCTCCAAGTACCAGGGAGAGCAGGCCTGCTTCCACTGGCACCAGGTCTACGGCCTGCCGGTCAACTCGGTACGCATCTTCAACGCCTACGGCCCGCGGGTGCGGACGACGGGCGCCTACGGCGCGGTCTTCGGCGTCTTCTTCAAGCAGAAGCTAGCGGGCAAGCCGCTGACCATCGTCGGCGACGGGACCCAGAGCCGCGACTTCGTCTACGTCACCGACGTGGCCGCCGCCTTCCTGGCCGCGGCCGAGACGCCGCTGTCCGGCAAGATCTGGAATCTGGGCGCCAACGACCCGCAATCGGTCAACCGCCTGGCCGAGCTGATCGGCGGCGAGCGGGTACATATCCCCAAGCGCCCGGGCGAGCCGGACTGTACTTGGGCGGATACGGCGCGCATCCTAGCGGATCTGGATTGGCGCCCGCGCGTGCCCTTCGCCGAAGGGGTGCGCGAGATGCTGGCGGATATCGAGACCTGGCGCGATGCGCCGCTCTGGACCCCGGACAGCATCGCCGAGGCGACCAAGACCTGGTTCAGTTATTTGAGTGAGGACGGTAAGTCATGAGCACGTCCCTGACCGAACGCTTCGGTCACAAGATACGGACACCGGAAGAGCTGCGCGACCTGATCGGTCCGCGCCCGCGCGAGCAGAAGGTGATCATGTGCCACGGCGTCTTCGACGTGGTGCACCCGGGCCACCTGCGCCATCTGCTCTATGCCAAGAGCAAGGCCGATATCCTGGTGGCGAGCCTGACTGCCGACAAGCACATCGACAAGGGCAAGTACCGCCCGCACGTGCCGCAGGAGCTGCGCGCGGCGAACCTGGCCGCCTTCGAGATGGTCGACTACGTGGTGATCGACAAGAACCCCAAGCCGCTGGACAACATCGCGGTCATCCAACCGGACTATTTCGCCAAGGGCTACGAGTACGTGGCCGACGGCCTGCCGCCGAAGACGGCGGAAGAGGCCGACGTGGTCGAGAGCTACGGCGGGGAGATCATCTTCACGCCGGGCGACGTGGTCTATTCCTCCTCCAACCTGATCGACCTGGCGCCGCCTACGCTCAAGCTGGAAAAGCTGACCACCCTAATGGAGCGCGAGGGCCTGAGCTTCGACGATCTGCGCCATACATTGGCGGGCATGGTGGGCAAGCGCGTCCATGTCGTCGGCGACACCATCGTCGATACCTTGACCCAGTGCGCCATGATCGGCGGCCAGACCAAGACGCCGACCATGAGCGTGCTCTACGAGGGCCACGCCAACTACGTCGGCGGCGCGGGCATCGTCTCCAAGCACCTGCGCGCGGCGGGCGCCGAGGTGGTCTTCTCCACCGTGCTCGGCGACGACGAGCTGAAGGACTTCGTGCTCGACGACCTGCGTCAGGCCGGTGTCGAGGTGCGGCCCGTCATCGACTCGACGCGGCCGACCACCAACAAGAACGCCATCGTCGCCGGCGGCTACCGCCTGCTCAAGGTCGATACCCTGGACAACCGCACGATCAGCAACGGCGTCTTGGAGAACGTGCTCGATTCGATTTCGGTGGTGCCCACGGAAGCCGTGGTCTTCAGCGACTTCCGCCACGGCATCTTCAACCGCCGCACCATTCCGGGCCTGGTCGACGCCATTCCAGAGGGGGTGTTTCGCGTGGCCGACAGCCAGGTCGCCAGCCGCTGGGGCAACATCACCGAGTTCAAGGGCTTCGATCTGATCACCCCGAACGAGCGCGAGGCCCGTTTCGCCATCGCCGATCAGGACTCCGGCATCCGCTCTCTCGCCTCCGGCGTCTATGACGCGGCAGAGTGCAAGACCCTGCTGCTCAAGCTCAGCGAGCGCGGCGTCCTGACCTGCCGCAACGCCGATCATGAGTCCCTCGACAGCTTCTTCTCGGTGGACAGCTTCGTCGAGCAGGTCGTCGACCCGGTCGGTGCCGGCGATGCCCTGCTGGCCTATTCCACCCTGGCCATGATGGTGTCTGGCTCCTCGGTGCAGGCGACCATCCTCGGTGTGCTGGCTGCGGCCGGCGAATGCGAGGTGGACGGCAACGTTCCGATCACCCCAGCCGACGTGCGGGCCAGGCTCGACAAGATCGAACGGCTGCTCGGGCTCGCGTAAGCACCATGCGCGCGATCGTCATCGGCCTCGGCGTCCAGGGGCGCAAGCGGCGTGCCGTGGCCGGCGAGGATTTCGTGGCGTCCGTGGACCCGGTGCAGGAGGAGGCCGACTACCGCGATCTCGCCGACGTGCCGCCGGCCGACTACGACACCGCGCTCTGCTGCGTTCCCGATGAGCCGAAGATCGCCCTGCTCACCGAGCTGATCGGCCAGGGTAAGCACGTGCTGGTCGAAAAGCCGCTTTGGGCGGCCGACGACGACCAGATCGCCGCGCTGCAGAGCTTGGCGCGGGACAAGGGCGTGGTTTGCTACACCGCCTACAACCACCGATTCGAGCCGCACTTCATGCGGCTGCGGGAGATCGTCCAGTCCGGGCGGCTGGGCCGGCTCTACCGCTGCCGCCTGTTCTACGGCAACGGCACGGCGCAGCTCGTGCGGGAGTCGGCTTGGCGCGACCAGGGCTCGGGCGTGCTGCACGACCTCGGCTCCCATCTGCTGGACACGGCCAACTTCTGGTTCGGGACGGAGGGCGACGACTTCGAGATGATCGCCTCCAACCGCTTCGAGAACCGCGCGCCCGATCATGTGGTGTTCGGCGCGAAGGCAAGCGCGCCGCAGCTCGAGTTCGAGGCGACCCTGCTGTCCTGGCGCAACCACTTCACCTGCGATCTCTTCGGCGAGGAGGGCTCGGCCCACATCGAGTCGCTCTGCAAGTGGGGCCCGAGCCGCATCACCCTCAGGACAAGGGTGCGGCCGAGCGGCCGGCCGCCGGAAGAGTCGACCACCCTGGTCCAGGCCGACCCGACCTGGGCCCTGGAGTACGCCCACTTCAAGCGGCTCTGCGCGGACGGGGTTGAGACGGACCTGTCGCGCGATCTCTGGCTCAACCGGGTGCTGCGCGATCTGGGCCGGCGCGCGACGGAGGCCGCCGCGCCATGACGCCCAAGGTCGCCTTCATCGGCATGACGCACCTGGGTCTGGTCTCGGCCACGGCGATCTGCGCGCAAGGCTTCGAGACTGTCTGCCTGGATCCGGATGCGGCGCTGGTCGAACGGCTGGCGGCCGGGGAACTGCCGGTCACCGAGCCGGGTCTCGACGATCTCCTCAAGGGCAACGGCGGCCGGCAACGCTTCAGCAGCGACTTCTCCCGGCTGGCCGACTGCGATGTCGCCTACATCGCCGCCGACGTGCCGACCGACGACCGGGGCGAAAGCGACCTCTCGACCGTGCGCGACCTCATTGCGCGCGCCCGGCCGCATCTCGGCGAGCGCGCCATCCTTGTGGTGCTGTCGCAGGTGCCGCCCGGCTTCACCCGAGGCATCGACTTTCCGGCCGAGCGCCTGTTCTACCAGGTCGAGACCTTGATCTTCGGCCGCGCCGTCGAGCGCGCCCGGGAGCCCGAGCGCTACATCGTCGGCTGTGCGGAACCGAATGCGCCGCTACCCCCGGCCTTTCAGGCGCTGCTCTCCGCCTTCGGCTGCCCTATCCTGCCCATGCGCTACGAGAGCGCCGAGTTGGCCAAGATCTCGATCAACGTCTGCCTGGTCGCTTCGGTCGCCGCCGCCAACACCATGGCCGAGGTCTGCGAAGCAATCGGCGCCGATTGGCAGGAGATCGTGCCGGCCCTGCGCCTGGACCGCCGCATCGGCCAATACGCCTACATCAATCCCGGGCTCGGCATCGCCGGTGGCAACCTGGAGCGGGACCTGGCCACGGTGCTGCGCCTGTCGGAGGCGCACGACACCGACGGCGGCGTGGTCTCGGCCTGGCTGGCCAACAGCCGGCATCGCCGCGACTGGGCGGCGGAGACGCTGCGGCGGGAGCAGGCAAGCCTCGGTGTCGACCCCTTGGTCGCCGTCTGGGGCCTCGCCTACAAGGAGAACACCCACTCGGTGAAGAACTCCCCGTCCCTGGCGACCCTGGCCCAGTTCCCCGAGCTGCGCCTGCGGCTGCACGACCCGGTGGTGCCTGCCGAGCAGGCCGGCCATCCGCGCGCCGATGGGGCGCCCGATCCCCTGGCGACGGTCGAGGGCGCGGACGCGCTGATGATCCTCACGCCTTGGGCCGACTACCGCGCGCAAGCGCCGGCCGAGATCGCCGCCCGCATGAAGGGGACCCTGGTGATCGACCCCTACCGCGTGCTGGCCGCCGATGACATGCAGGCGGCCGGCCTGGACCACCTGACCCTCGGCGTGCCGCCGCTGCGCGCAACTCAATAAAGGACTGCCCGACCTCATGCTGACCCACCTGGAAAGTGCGCCGCGCAATCCCGCACGTGTCGTTGTCGTCGGCGCGTCCGGCTTCGTCGGCGGCGCGATCGTCAAGCAGTTGGCTGAGAAGGGTATTCCGCACCTGGCGCTGAGCCGCGCCGATGTGGATCTCATGGCCGAGGATGCGGGTGCCAGGCTGGCGGAGCAGCTCCGGCCCGATGACAGCCTGGTCGCCGTCTCGGCCGTCGCGCCCTGCAAGAACAGCGCGATGCTGCGCGACAACCTGACGATCATCGAGACCTTCTGCGATGCGCTCAAGGCACAGCCGGTCGCGCATGTCCTCAACATCGGCTCCGACGCCATCTATGCCGATGGCCCGCTGCCGCTCAGCGAAAGCTCCTGCGCCTCGCCGGGCAGCCTGCACGGCATCATGCATCTGACCCGCGAAGTGATGCTGCAGGAGGCGGCCGGCGAGACTCCTTTCGCTACTCTGCGCCCGACCCTGATCTACGGCGCGGCCGATCCGCACAACGGCTACGGCCCCAACCGCTTCCGCCGTCTGGCCGCGGCCGGTGAGGACATCGTGCTGTTCGGCGAAGGCGAGGAGCGGCGCGACCACGTTTACGTCGGGGATGTGGCCGAGCTTGCCCTGCGCATCCTCGAGCGGCGCAGCCAGGGGAGCCTCAATGCCGCAACCGGCGAGGTGGTTTCCTTCCGCGAGGCGGCGGAGATGGTGGTCTCGCACTTCCCCAAACCCGTGGCGATCAAGGGCTCGCCAAGGGTCGGGCCCATGCCGCACGGCGGCTATCGGCCCTTCGATCCGGCGGCGACCCAGGCGGCCTTTCCGGACTTTCGCTACACGAAGCCGGCGGAGGGCTTTGCCCTCGCCCACCGCGCGGCGCTGGAGGCGGCCTGATGGGAGAGCAAGTCGATCTGCTGCGCGCCTTGCCCAAGACCAAGCGCAACATCTCCGCGCGGGAGGAGGCCAAGGACCCGGAGGTCGTCCGCATCTCGAAAGAGTACGGCGAGATGTACTTCGACGGGCCGCGCGACTACGGCTACGGCGGCTACAAGTACGATGGCCGCTGGGTCCCGGTGGCCCATGACATCATTGCTCACTTCGGACTCAAGCCCGGCAGCCGGGTGCTCGATGTCGGCTGCGCCAAGGGCTATCTGGTCAAGGACTTGCTCGATGCGCTGCCGGGCCTCGAGGTCTTCGGCCTCGACATATCTGAGTATGCTCTGATGCATTGCCACCCGGACGTGATCGGCCGCCTGCATCTCGGCAGCGCCGACCACCTGCCTTTCCCGGACGGCAGCTTCGATTGCGTCATTTCGCTCGATACGGTTCACAATCTGCCGCGGGAACGGGCGTGCAAAGCGCTCCAGGAGATCCAGCGTCTCTCCGGCGGGCGGGCCTTCGTGCGGGTTGACTCTTACCTGACGCCCGAACAGAAGGCGGTATTCGAAAGCTGGGTGTTGACCGCCGAGTTCCACGACTATCCCGAGGGATGGCTGGCCTTGTTCAGCGAGGCCGGCTACACGGGCGACTACAACTGGACGATCATTTCATAAGCCGACTGCGCCGCACCTTCCAGCGGCCGGGGCTGATATCGAGACAGGCTAGGGTATGACGGCAAAGGGTTATGCGATTCTGGGCGGTGGCGGCTCCTTCGGGATCCACGCGGCGGCCTACCTCTTGGATGAAGCTTCGCCGCGCGAGGTGATCGGCATCGGCCGCAATCCGCTGCGGCCCGAGCCCTTCTCGCTCAACATCGATCAGCGCGAGGGCTACAGCTACCACGCCCGCCACGTGACCCATGAGCTCGACCTGCTGCTCGAGCTTTTGGACGAGAAGAAGCCCGAGGTCATCGTCAACTTCGCGGCACAAGGCGAGGGCGCGGTCTCCTGGAAGCACTCCTGGCGCTTCTTCGAGACCAACTCCATGGCCTTGGCGCGCCTCAGCGAAGAGCTGATGAAGCGCGACTGGCTGGAGCACTTCATCCAGATCGGCACCTCGGAGATGTACGGCTCGGTCGACCATGCGGTGACCGAGGACGAGCCGATCAAGCCGAGCAGCCCCTATGCGGCCTCCAAGGTCGCCTTCGACATGTACCTCATGTCGGTCAACCGCTTCCTCGACTTCCCCATGACCATCATCCGCCCGAGCAACTGCTATTGCCCGGGGCAGCTCTTGCACCGGGTGATTCCCAAGGCCGTCTGGTGCGGCTTGACCGGTCACAAGCTGCCGCTGCACGGTGGCGGCAAGGCTGAGAAGTCCTATATGCACGCGCGCGACCTGGGCCGGGCCATCCACCTGGTGGCTGAGCGCGGGCCGGAAGGCCGGGTCTACAACGCAGGCCCGGAGAACCCCACCTCCATCCGCGAGGTGGTGGAGCGGACGGCAGTGGCGCTCAACATGCCCTTCGAGGATCTCTGCGAGATGTCGGAGGACCGGCTCGGTCAGGACTCGCGCTACTGGCTCGACTCCTCGGCGCTCAAAGAGGCCGTCGGATGGCAGCCGCAGATCGGCTGGGACGAGGGCTTGGGCGATATGGTGGAATGGGGCAGAACGTATCTGAATCAGATCCGCGACTGGCCGACGGGCTATACGCTGAGGGCTTAAAAGGCTCTAACGATGACTCAGGCAATGGCGCCTGTCTTGGACGCCGATAGAGTGAGACGAAACGACTTGGACGCCGCGGCCGCGCGCCAGCGCTGCCTGCGCTACCGGCGGCGCATTCTCGATATCTCGCAGCAGGTGGGCGCGCTGCATGTGGCGCCGGCCTTTTCCTGCACCGAGATCGTCGATCTGATCTACCACGGTCTGATGCGCTGGCAGGAGGCGGGCCAGTCTCCGGACGTCTTTCTCATGTCCAAGGGGCACGGCTGCATGGTGCAGTATGTCATCCTGGAAGAGATGGGCGTGCTGTCGCGTGAGGACATCGATCTCTATTGCAAGCCCGGAGGGCGCCTCGGGGCGCATCCCGATTTCGGCGTGCCGGGCATCGCCGCCTCGACCGGCTCGCTCGGGCACGGCATGGGCATCGCCACCGGCATGGCTCTGGCCGAGCGGCTTCAGAAGCGAGACGGCAAGGTCTATCTCGTGCTGAGCGACGGCGAGTGCCAGGAGGGCTCGACCTGGGAGGCGGCGATGATGGCCGCCAACCT
>JANQIA010000368.1 GCA_028282405.1 Rhodovibrionaceae bacterium | reverse complement strand
GGGCGCCTGGGTCATGGCCCAGATGACGATCCAGTAGGCCAGGAGCGAGACCATGCCGGCGAGCGCGCCGAGCTTCCAGGCGCCGCGCAGCGAGTCGGTCACCCGCCCGCGCCGCAGATAAAGCGCCAGGAGGGTGATCGGGATGCCGTTCAGGAGGTGGACCCAGAAGGTGTAGCTGTGGGGCGTCTCCGCAAGGCGGGCGCCCAGACCGTCGACCACCGTGTAGCCGGCGATGAAGACGCCCGTGCCCACGGCATAGAGCATGGCCCTGGGGTCCCGGAAGCCCTCCGCGCCGCGGGTCAGGGTGAGGCTCATGATCCCCAGCGCGATGAGCACGACCGACAGCGCCGCCTGGCCGTCCAGGGTTTCGCCGACAACGACAACAGAGAGGACCGCGACGATCAGCGGCGCGACCCCTCGGGCGATGGGGTAGACGTGGCTGAGATCGCCATAGCGATAGGCGCCGATCAGGAACAGGAAATAGGCCGTGTTGAGCGCGGTGGAGGCCCAGATGTAGGGCCAGCTTTCCGGCGTCGGCAGGGCCACGAAGGGCACGACCAGCAGGGCGACGGCGATCTGGCTGCTCTGCATGACGGCGACCAGGACGAGCCGGTCGGCATTGACCTTGACCAGCGCATTCCAGGCCGCATGGAGCAGGGCCGCACCCAGCACCATGGCAAAGACGACGGTCGTCATCGCGATCTTCCTGCTCGATCCTCTTCGTCCCCAATTTGCTCGGCGGTGAGGGGGGGAGCAACGATCATTGATTGCGGTGATTTCATTGCGTAGTTCTGGGTCATCGTCGAATGGCCGCGATCCATATGACCAAAACCACAGTAAGCAATCTAGCCGAAGCGATCCGTAAGCGCATCGCGCCCCTTGGCGGCGTCGAGCTGAAAACCCCTCCGCGCGAGCCCGTGCGCGAGCCGCCGCGCTTCGACTGACCGACTCGCGTGATCGCGCCGCGCGTTGCGGCCGGCCAGGACGGCGAATCGCAGGTCGAGCGCATCTTTCCCATCGGCCGCACGTGCGATCGACCCTACATCCCCTCTATGCCTGAGATCGTCTCGCTGCCCTACAGCTACCGCGACGACGCAGCGGTGCCGGCCTTCGACGACAGCAAGCCGCTCTTCGTCTTCGACGGCGTTTGCGTGCTCTGCTCGACCGGCGTGCGCTGGCTGATGCAGGTCGACCGAAAGGCGCGGGTTAACGTCGCGGCCGGGCAGGAGGCGCTCGGCCAGGCGCTCTACCGGCACTACGGCCAAGAGCTCGACGATAGCTATCTCCTGATCGCCGGCGGCCGCGCCTTCACCGCCAGCCGCGGCTACCTCGAGCTGGCCCGCATTCTCGGTGGGCCCTGGCAGCTCTTCCGGGTTTTCTCGTTGGTGCCCGAGGGCTGGCGCGACTGGGCCTACGACCGCGTCGCGCGCAACCGCTATCGCTGGTTCGGCAAGAGCCTGCATTGCGCCCTGCTGACCGACGAGCAGCGCGCCCGGCTGATCTGACGCAGGCGCGGGTGGTTCGTTTCGCTGTCGGAACGATGGGGGCGGCGAAGAGATCAACTCATTCCGATATCGGAACGACCGCCGTTTGCCCTTGGCCGTTGCTTGCCCTCCTGAGCTCGGCGACAGCGCACTGATTTGTACGACCGCGCTCGTCGCTGGACCCTCGGTTCAAGGCCCGCCGGGTGTTCCACCCGTCGGTCCTTGCCCAAGGGTGACGTTCAGTGTGGGACCAAAGGCGGCGCCGCATCACAGGCTGTCACCCCGGCCTCGAGCCGGGGTCCATTGTGCCGCCAGCGCGACCCTCCGCCCAAGAGCCAGGGCGTTGCAACGAGCCGCCCTTTCGTCCCGCTGTTCTCGCCCGGTCATCCTATGGATCCCGGCTCGCGGGCTTTGCCCTTGGCCGGGATGACAGTCTGAGGGGAAGCCAGCCGCAGCAGCACCACAGAACGTCACCCCGGCCTTGAGCCGGGGTCCATTTCGCAACCTGCGCCCAGCCTCACCATGCCTTCGGCAACTCTCTACGCGAGCCCGGGATGTCGCCTCTCACGAGGCTCCTCCGGGGTGACGAATGTGGGTCGTGGCGCCCGCCCGCAGGACCCTCATTTCGTCACCCTTGGGCAAGGTCCGACGGGCAAGGCCCGGCGGACCTTGAACCGAGGGTCCAGCAGCAGGCGCGGCAGCCCAACCAATTGGGCTGTCCCGAATCAGCTCATTCCATCCCCGAAACGACAAACGCGCATTGCCGGCAGTCTCTTGCGGCGGAAGGTCACGGCAGGAGCAGTTTGAGATTGATACTGACTCGCATTCGCAATAGCATCCGCGCCGCTGACCTTCGCCATCCCGGCGGTCAGTCGAGGCATTGGCCGGCGGCCGGAGGGCTTGCCGCACGCTCGTGCCCCGCCACGCAAAACCTTCCAAACAGGGGTGTGAGATGTCTCGCGAAACGACATCAGGTCCTTCGGGCGTTCTTTTGGGCGATCAGGGTGACGACAAGGTCTATCTCTTCGTCGACAACAACGGCGACGGCGATGCCGCCGACGAGGGCGAGCGGCTCGTGTTCTTCGACGAGAGCAACGCCAACGGCATCGAAGCGCCCACCACCAACATCTTCACCATCGACCAGGCCGCCGACGGCGCCGTCTACATCGGCGACGGAACCACGGACAGCGTCTATCGCCTGTTCGATCTCAATCGGGACGGCGACGCCAACGACGAAGGGGAGTCCAGCGTCTGGTTCTCCGGCGCGGACAACGCCGCCGGCTTCACCCTGCCGACACCCAACGGCATCGCCGAGGGCCCGGACGGCGCGATCTATGTGGTGAACGCCGGCAGCCGCAGCGTGCCGCCCGATGCGATCTATCGCACCGAGGACCTCAACGGCGACGGCGACGCCAACGACGCAGGCGAGGCCACCGTCTATCTCGACCTCAGCGCGCTGGTGCCTTCGTCCTCCGCCTTCGACATCTCCTTCATCGGCGACCGCGGCTACCTTTCCGACACCCGCGGGTTCGAGACCGATGCCATCTACACCTTCCGGGACGACGACGGCTCCGGCA
>JANQIA010000356.1 GCA_028282405.1 Rhodovibrionaceae bacterium | reverse complement strand
TCACCCCTATGTTCTTTCGGCCCGGCGAACACCAGCAGCATGGCCTGCCGCACAACCCTTTCAAGAGCTTGGTGGTCCCCCGTCCGATCGGCTGGATTTCATCAGTCAGCCGTGAGGGAATCGTTAACCTGGCCCCTTACAGCTTCTTCAATGCCGTGGCCGACTCGCCGCCTTGCATCTTCTTCGCCTCCAACGCCGGCCCGCGCCCGGACGGCATCAAGGACTCCCAGCGCAATGCCGAGGAGACCGGGGAGTTCGTGGTCAACATCGCCACCTGGGACCTGCGCGACCACATGAACGAAACCTCGGCCTCGGTGCCGCCGCACGTGAACGAGTTCGAGCTCTCCGGGCTGACCATGGAGAAATCGGAGATCGTCGCCCCGCCGCGGGTGGCGGAGTCGCCGATCAGTATGGAATGCCGCCATCTCCAGACAGTCGAGATGCCGAGCACCGAGGCTGGCCGCGGCAACTTCGTCGTCTTCGGCGAGGTGCTGGGCTTTCACATCGACGACAGCATCGTCAACGAGGGCGGCCTGGTGGAGCCGCCGCGCTTCCGCCCTCTCGCCCGCCTCGGCTACATGGACTACACCTCGGTGGAGCAGGTCTTTTCCATGCTGCGCCCGGGACAGAAGGCCGGCTAGGCTGCCCGGAAGGCAGATGCGCTACAGCGCCTTGCGGATGCGCTCGTAGCCCTTGCGCAGCTCGTCGACGAGGTCTCCGGCAGAGTCCCCGATGCCGTCCACCGTCTCATCCAGATCGGCCTTGCGGCGGAACTGCTCCCAGCGCTCCTCCAGCTTCTCCCACTCGTCGCGCGCTTCCATGGAAGCCAGATTCATCTTGAGGCGCACCTCGTCGCGCAGGCGTCCCAGTTCTTCCATCAAGTCTTTGTTGCTGCTCTGGCCGTTGCTCATGAACCAAGCCCTTCCTATTGCGTGACAATACCTGGCAAGTATGCGCGGAGAAGCGGCGGTGCAAGGACTTGCCGCCGCCGATGGACGTTCCTTAGGGGCCCGTGACGAGGGCCAGCAGCGACCACCAGACAATCAGCAGCATGACGGTGACGCAGGCCGCCAGAACGACGTTGCTGTTCTTGATCAGCCGCCGGTCGAGCCAACTCAATTGCCAGCTTCTGACGAAGCCGCTCTGCAGGCTCTTGCGCAGGCGAACCCGCCGCCGCAAGGGCACCATGATCACCAGACCCAGCAGCAGTAGGAACAGGAAATACCAAAGAAGGCCGATCGATACCGACATGACGCATCAACCCATCGCCCAATCATCATACACCTAAACGGATTTTTAGGCGAATCGATGGTCCTGGACGAGCGACGCCCTGCCTTGTCTCAATCTTGTTCCCGGGTAACCGCCAGGGCCGATCCTGTCTTAGGCTTGGCGCCCTTTGACCAGCCTGCTGCGCCGTGCGGCAGCGGCCAAGCCAGCCAGGCCCCGCCCGCCCGCTCGCCGCTCAGATCAAAGGGCGCAAACAGTCCGCCGGGCTAGCGACCGAGCTGCTCACGCAGGAACTCTTCCGTGCGTGACCAGGAATCGCGATTGGCTTCGGGGTCATACTTCAGCGGCAAGCCGTAGGTCTCTCCGAAACCGTCGGCTGCCGGGTTGGTGAAGCTGTGCAGCACACCCGGATAGTCGACGAACTCGAAGGAAGCC
>JANQIA010000353.1 GCA_028282405.1 Rhodovibrionaceae bacterium | reverse complement strand
CGGCCCCAGCACATCTGGTTGCAGGAGATGCAGCCGCGAATGTCCTCGGCGCGGTTCTCGCGCGCTTTGCTGGCGAGATGCGGGTCGGCGATCTGCCCGCGGACGATGGAGACCATGTCGGCCTGGCCCGAAGCGATGACGCTCTCCGCATTCTCCGGGGTGCGGATGTGGCCCTCCGACTGCACCTTGGCTTGCGTCACGGCCCCTTTCAGCACTTCGGAGAGCGGCGTGGTCAGCTTCTCGCCGTAGAGAAAGGTCGGAATGATGCCCTCGTGCTCGAAGTAGCTGCCGAAGCCGCAGGTGACGTAGTCCATCAGCCCGCGCTGATCGTGATAGGCAACGATCTCCTGCAGCGCTTCGATGGAGAGCGCGACGTCGATCTCCGCGTCGTAGCTCACGGCGAGGCCGACGATGAAGTCTTCGCCGACCAGCGCGCGGATGCGCTCGACGATGCGGCGGGAAAAGCGGGTGCGGTTCTTCAGGCTGCCGCCCCACTGGTCGTCGCGGCGGTTGGACCAGGGCAGCCAGAACTGATCGATCAGCGCGTTGTAGGCGGCGAAGAGCTCGATGCCGTCGAACCCGGCCTCCTTGGCCCGGCGTGCGGCCTGGGCGAAGGCCTCGATGGTCTCCTCGATCTCCGCTTCGGTCATGGCGTGGCTGCCGTCGGAGTCGTGATAGGAGGGCAGGCCCGAGGGCGACCAGCTTGGGTGGTAGGAGTTGTCGGCGTCGCCGTGCTGGCCGACGTGATAGAGCTGATGGATCATCACCGCGCCCTCGGCCTTGCAGGCCTCGGTGATCTCGCGGAAGGGGGCGATGATGGCATCGTCCTCATGGCGGAAGTTGCCGCGGGTCAAGACGGCTGCCCGGTGCACCGGCACCGGCTCGACCACGATCATGGCGGCCCCGCCTTTGGCCCGCTCCAGGTAGTAGCCCTTGTGCCGCGCGCCAGGCAGACCCTCGACCGACATGTTGGCGGTGTGCGCCCCGAAGACGATGCGGTTGCGCAGGGTCTTATGGCGCAAGCTCAGTGGCTCGAAGAGGCGGGGGTAGGCTGCAGCGGTCATGATCGAAGTCGCATCTCATAGAGGACCAGAGGCATCAGAAGCCTGGCCTCTTCGCTGTCCTTCAAGCAACACAAATGTAGGGCCGCCGCCAGGTGTTCCTGCGTTCCGAAAACCGCAAGATCGTACTTCAAAGCGCCTTGGCGTAGACCACGAACCCGCTGCGCTGTGCGACCTGGTCGTAGAGGCGCATTGCCGTCTCGTTGCTCTCGTGGGTCTGCCAGTAGACCCGGGGACTGCCGGCGGCCCGGGCTCGCTCATAAACCGCTTCGATGAGCGCGCGGCCGACGCCCTCGCCACGGGCGGCCGGCACGGTGAAGAGGTCCTGCATGTAGCAGGAGGGCCCGCACGCCAGCGTCGAGCGGTGAAAGATATAGTGGGCCAAGCCGACCAGATTGCCGTTCAACTCGGCCACCAAGGCATGCACCGGTTCATCGCGGTCGAAAAAGCGCTGCCAGGTCATCTCCGAGATGTCGCGGGGCAAGGCGGTCTCGCCGGCCCGGCCATAGAAGACGTTATAGCCGTCCCAGAGAGCAAGCCACGGCTCGAACTCCGAGGGCACCGGCGGGCGAACCGCGACGGTCTTCGACATCGCTTTCTTCATCTCGCGCTTTGTATCTGGAGCGCGATGATAGAGGAGTCCTGGGCCCAGAGAGCGGTCTTTGCGGAATGGCGCCTATGTTGCCGTCAGCCAGAGCCCGCCAGGCGAAGGCGACGCTGCTCTTCCGAGTAGCCGGGCTCGTTGCTCTGATCGACCTCGCTGTGGTCCTCGGACGTCGTTGCGTCGCTTGCCGGAAGCGCGATGGTGATTACCGTGCCAACGCCGAGCGTGCTCTCGAGGGTGATGGTGCCGCCGTGGGCTTCGACCAGGCGCTTGCAGATCGGCAAACCGAGGCCATGACCGTGGTAGGGCCGAGCCCGCAAGGGATTGGCGCGCTCGTAGGGCTCGAACAGCCTCGGCAGTGCGTCAGGCTCGATACCGCAGCCATCGTCGGCGAAGGTGAGTTTTGTTCCGCCTTCTGCCGTGCCTTCGAGCGTCACCTGGATGCTGCCGCCTGTTGCGGTGTGCCGGATACTGTTGGAAATGAGATTGAGGGTGATCTGCTCGATCGCGCGGCGGTCGGCACGGCAGGAGATCTCGGGCCCGCAAGTCTGAACCGCGATGGTCACGCCCGCCTCTTGGGCGATGCGGTCCAGAGTGCGCGCCGCCGCCGAGACGATTTCGGAAAGCGGGAGCGGCTGTAGGTCGAGCTTCAGATTGCCGGTCTCGATACGGGACAGATCCAGCAGATCGTTGACCAGATCGAGCAGGTGAGCGGCGCTTGCGTGAATGTCCTCGGCGTAGTCCCGGTACTTGGCAGCGCCCAGAGGACCGAGAATCTGCTGCCGCATCAGGTCGGAGAACCCGAGGATGGCATTCAGCGGTGTCCTCAGGTCATGGCTCATGGTCGCCAGGAACTCGGACTTGGCCCGGTTCGCCGAGGCGGTCTCCTTCAGCGATGCCGCCAGCGCCGCCTCGGACTGCTTCTGTCGCGTGATGTCGCGGCCCGTGCCACGATAGCCAAGGAAGCGGCCGGTATCGTCGAAGACCGGCACGCCGCTGATGGCGAGATAGACGGTGATGCCGTCCGGCCGAACCCTGGGATGGACGAAGTCGCGGAAGGGTCTCTGCGCTTTGAGATCGTTCAGGTGTTGTCGCCAGCTTTCCGGGTCCACGCCGGGAATGCCGGTCTCTTCGCGGGTCTTGCCGAGCAGCTTCGCTGGCGGAACGCCGGCGACTCTTTCGAAGCGTTCGGAGAAGAAGGAGAAACGCAGGTTCTCATCCATTTCCCAGAACCAGTCCGTCGAGGATTTGGCGAAGTCGTGGAAGCGCTGCTTGCTGGCGGCCAGCGAAGCTTTGGCCTGGGCAATGCGCTTCTTGAGATAGGCGTTGGCGAGAAAGCTGCCGCCGAGCACGACTGCCAGGATGCCGAGGCACCAGAGCACCCAGTCGGGCAGGGTGGGCCGATGAGGCTGCGCCAGCCAGCGCTGGTAAGCCTGGTAGTAGGGTGAGTGTGCGTAAGACTTCAGGCCGGCGAGGTAGGCATCCATCCGCTCGATGACGCTGTCGGTCACGGCATCGGTGTAAGCGAAATAGAGCGGGGCGGGGCGGAACAAGACCTGCGAGCGTTCCAATCGCGGCTCGGCGACACTCTCATGCAGCTCGCCGTAGAAGCGGTTGACGATGCCATAGTCGGCCGCACCCTGGCGAACTTGATCGAGCACGCCGTCGGGGGAGGGACTGGGAATCAGCTGCAATGTCCAATTCTGCTGCTCTGCCAGCTCCAGAAGCCGGCGGTGCTGAATGCCGTCCTGCAAGACGGCAACCCTTCGGCCGTTGAGATCCTCCAGGGCACTCAGCACGGTCTCGTGGCGCGAGTAGATATAGGACCATGAATGTAGAACGGCCTCGTGCCCGAACTGAAAACGTCGGGCGCGCTGCTGCGAATAGGCGACGTCCGGCATGACGTCGATCTCGCCGGTTTCCAGCATGTTGAGACAGTCGGACCAGGCGCAGGGAACGTAAGTGATGCGCCAGCCGAAGGACTGCGATAGCCGTTCGATGATCTCAGGGTAAAAGCCGCGCGGTCCGTGCGCGGGGTCCCAGTAAATCTTCGGCTCGTTCTGGTAGACACCGACACGGAGCGTAGGCTCTTCACCGGCTGCTTGGTCGGACGTGAAGACTGCAACGACGAAGGCCAAGGACCATAAAGCGACGTGACCGCTCCTTGTCTGGCGCGCCCACGTTCGCGGCCTCGTAGGAGTGCATCTGGCGATCCGCAGACGGCGCGTTTCAGGAAGACAAGGCATGTCCCAAGCTTTTCGTCGCATCGCAGCGCCAGACCCAGGATCACAACGCTCCAGCACCTTCAGCCGCTATTCCTTCGGGTCTATCTATCCTTCAGGTTTGGAGGGAGCCTGACTGAACAGCCAAAAGTAAGCTGCAATCCCTTGCAGAGGCGTAAATGCCATAGTCTGGCTGGGGCCTTGCTACGGCTGTGCGCGATCAGGGCTTTGTCCGACCCTTCTTGTGGCCAATCGGGAGACTATGTAGGGTCGCGCGACCTTTGGCGCGGCGCCGGAATTCTCGACGAGCGCGCTGTGGAATCGGTGCATCGACGTGTCTTAGCGGGAGGCTTGGAAAGGCCAGATGATCAAGAAAATTCTCGTGCCTGTAGACTTGTCCCAAGAAGCCGCCGGGGGCGCTGCCTTGCAGTTGGCGGCGGATCTGGCTCGGCTAAAGGGAGCCAAGCTCGTCCTGTTCCATGTGATCGAGCGGGTGCCGGCTTTCGTCGAGAGCCAGCTCCCGAAGGACTTCGTAGACGACGCCATGTCCGAGGCGACGCGTCGGTTGACCGCACTTGCCGGTTCGCTGCAGCTCGAGCCGCATCCGGAGATTGCCGTGCGGCCGGGGCATCCCTCCACCGAGATCCTGGACTATGCCGAGAAGGCCGAGATCGACATGATCGTCATGGCGTCCCACGACCCGGTTCTCTCCGACTATCTCTTGGGCTCCGTCGCCGCGCGGGTCGTGCGCCACGCGCACTGCTCCGTGCTGGTCGCGCGCAAGCTGGACGACTGAGCGGCGGCTCAGCCGTAGGGGTGTGCGTCGCCGTCGGTCCGTAAGGTTGTCGCGGCGAGCACGCGGTCGCGGATGCGCTCCTGCCACTCGCGGCCGCTGGCGTCCTGCCACCACACCACGGCGCCGCTGTAGGCCGGAAACTCGTAGGGCTTGATGCCTGGGTTGCGGGTGGGATGCCATTCGGCGGCCAGGGCGGGGAAAAGGCGCTTGAGCTGGGTCGTGGTATCGACGCGACCTGGAATCTCGCGCGGCCCCGATACCGGCTGCTCGTCCTCGTACCAAGCCTCCATGCGGCCCCAATAGAAGCCGAGAAAGCCGGTTAGCTCGGTGAGCTCCGGATAGGGTTCGGGATAGGCCCAGACCGCGTTCTCGGCGACCTGCTCGCCGACCCGGACGCTCCAGTAGCAGGCATGGCCCTTGTAGGGGCAGTAGGTGTCCCGCGCGGTGGCCTCCAGAAGGTCCATCGCCACGTCCTGGCGCGGCAGATAGTAGATCGGGGCGTGCCCGAGCTCGTACATCACCCGCGCGGCGCGAGAGTCGGCAATTGTCTTGCCGGCGAAGACGGCTCGGACGCGCGCCGGTATCACGTCGAAGGAAATCTGATAGTCGGGATTGAGGGGCCAACCCTTCGGATCCGCTTGGGGAGCGGCCTCGCTCGTCATGTTCACTATCTCCCTAGTTGGCTGCGATGTCGGGAAAGACTCTCGGAGAGAGCCCTTTGCCGTCAAGCGGCGGAGGGGCTGCCGCGCGCCTGTCGGATAGCGCACTGTCGTGTCCGCGCCGTGGTTCGGCGGAATGCAGATAGCCTGAGCCTCTTCGCCGGTCATAGCTTTGCTGCCCGAACTGCTGTGCGATTAGGGGATAGCCTTGGTGCCGCTTCCCGAGACTATGACTGCAGCCCTGCTGCTCGGCCACGGCGGCCTGGACAGGATTGCCATCCGCGACGACGTCCCGGTCCCTAGACCTCCGGCGGGTGAGGTGCTGGTCCGGGTCGGCGCCTGCGGCCTCAACAACACAGACATCAATACGAGGACGGCCTGGTACTCGACCGCCGTGTCTGAGGGCATCACCGCGGACGGCGGCCGCGAGGGCTTTGCCGAAGCCGAAGCCTCTGCCGGAAGCTGGGGAAGTGCCGCCGTGAGCTTCCCGCGCGTCCAAGGGGCCGACGTGGCAGGCCGGATCGTGGCCGTCGGTGAAGGCGTGGCGGCGTGCCGCATCGGCGAGCGGGTTATGATCGACCCTTGGCTGCTCACCCCGGGCGATTGGATGGATCCGAGCCGCTCCGGCTATTTCGGCTCCGAATGCGACGGGGGCTTCGCGGAGTACACCAAGGTGCGCAGCGAAAACGCGATCGTCGTGAACTGCGCGCTGTCCGATGCCGAGCTCGCCACCTTTCCCTGTGCCTATACGACCGCCGAGAACCTTGTTTCCCGCACCAACTTGCAACCCGGCGAGACTGTTGTGATCGCCGGCGCGTCCGGCGGGGTCGGCTCGGCGGCCATTCAGCTCTGCCGGTTGCGCGGGGCGCGGGTCATTGGCATCGCCGCATCATCGAAGACGGAGCAGCTCGTCGCTCTTGGCGTCGATGCGGTGATCGATCGCAACAGCGAGGATTTGGAAACAGCAATCCGTACGGCAGCCGACGGCGCCATCGACGTCGCCCTCGACGTGGTGGGAGGCGCCGGCGTCATGCCGCTGCTCAGGGCCCTGCGCCAGGGCGGGCGCTATTCCTCATCTGGCGCCATCGCCGGACCGATGGTGGACTTCGACTTGCGGGCCCTGATCTACAAGGATCTTCAGCTTACCGGCGCCACGATCGTCCCGCCGGGAACCATGGCCCGCGTCGTGCGGCTGATCGAGCAGGGGCGCTTGAAGCCGCTCTTGGCCCAAACCTTCCCGCTGCGCAATCTTGTCCAGGCGCAGGAGGCCTTCATGGCCAAGCGCCATGTCGGGAACATCGTGGTCGTTCCGTAGCGGAGCGAGACAGGGGAGGGGCCATGAAGATCACCCGCATCTCTGTCTACAAGGCGGCCCTGCGCTATGTCGGCGGCGCCTATCGCTGGGGCCGTGGCAATGCCATCGAGACGGCTCGCACCACAGTGGTGACCATCGATACGGATGCCGGCCTGTCCGGTGCTGGGGAGTTCTGCCCCTGCGGCGAAAACTACATGGAGGCGCATAGCGAGGGCACCGAGGCGGCCGCACGGCTGATCGCTCCGGCCTTGCTGGGGGCCGACCCGCGCCAGCTTGGCCTCGTCGAGCAGATCATGGACCACGCAGTGCGCGGCCACGGCTATGCCAAAGCGCCCTTCGATGCCGCCTGCTGGGACATTCTCGGCAAGGCGACGGGGCAGCCGGTCTGGATGCTGCTGGGCGGCAAGCTGACCGACGGCGCGCCGCTCTACCACGTCGCACCGCAGCGCGCCCCGGAGGAAATGAACCGGGAGATGGAGGCCCTGCGCCAGAAGGGCTATCGGCAGTTCCAGATCAAGGTCGGCGCGGACTGGCGGACCGACATCGAGCGGATCCGCGCGACGGCGCCCGCGCTCAAGCCGGGCGAGATTGCCATGGCTGACGCCAATCAGGGTTGGCACGTCGACGAGGCGATCCAGGTGGCGCGCGCCACCCGCGATCTAGACTACGTTATGGAGCAGCCCTGCCAGACCTATGAAGAGTGCCTCCAGGTGCGCCGTGTCCTTGATCGGCCGCTCAAGCTCGACGAATGCGTCACCGACATGAAGCTGGCGCAGCGGATCGTCGCCGACCGGTCCGCCGAGTATGTCTGCCTCAAGATCTCAAAGCAGGGCGGCCTGACCAAGGCCAGACGCATCCGAGACTTCCTGCTCGACAACCGCATCGCCGTGATTTCGGAGGATACCTGGGGCGGCGAAATCACCACCGCCGCAGTCGCCCATTTCGCCGCCTCGACGCCTGCCGACTTCCTGCTCAACACCACCGATCTGCACAACTACAACCATGAGCGGACCGGCACGCCGGCGCCGGAAACGCGCCAGGGCAAGCTTTATGCATCGGACGTGCCCGGCCTGGGCGTAGAGCCCGACTTGGACGCGCTGGGTGCGCCGGTCGCGGTCTACGGCGCGCCCTCTTGATATGCCTTGGTCCAGGTATGTGAAATCCGCAGCGCTGTCGCGGAAGACGAACGGCTATCCCTCGACGGCTGCCTAGCCCATATTTTTGCGCTAGTGTTTCAGGTCTTCACCCGCTCATGCGGGGATTGGCTCAGTCGGGAGGGCCGAAGATGCTGCGGATCCCCCAACGGATCCTGCCGTGGTTGTTGGTGGCTCACTTCGCTCAGTCGATAGGCATGGCTGCAGCCGAGACCTCGACCCAGCCGGCTGGCGCGGCATACCGGGCTGATGTGGGTGCCGATTTTCAAGACACCGAGTGCTGGGGCTCGCTCGACACCCGATCGCCGACCAAATGCGGCTGGCTGACGGTCCCCGAACGCTGGGACAGTCCCAGCGACAAGACGGTCCGACTGCCGGTCGTGATCTATCGTCCGGGCGCGACCGAGTCTCGCTTGGCACCGGTGATCTACCTTTCCGGCGGTCCGGGCTATCCGGCGCTGGGCCCCTGGGGCACGGACATCGCTGCCTGGCGGCGCATGGCCGATCAACTCTTTCCCGGGCGGCTTTTCATTCTTTTCGATCAGCGCGGCAGCGGCCTTGGCGCGCCGCGCCTGGACTGTCCGGAGGTGGACGACCCGCAGGTCTGGTGGGATCTCTCGCCGGACCCGAATCGTTTCGTGGGCGTCGCCGCGCGCTTGCGCGATGCCTATGGCCGCTGTCGGGACCGCCTGTTGGCCCAGGGCATCGATCTCGGCGCCTACAACAGTCGCCAGAGCGCTGCCGATGTCGAGGCCTTGCGCCACGCGCTCGGGCTGGGGCCGGTCGTGCTGTTCGGCCTGTCCTACGGTACGCGCTTGGCGCTGACGACGATGCGCCACTATCCGGACTCCGTGGCAGTCGCGGTTCTCGACTCTGTGCTGCCGCCGCAAGCGATCTCTCCGAACTTCGACAGCGAGGCCTATGCCGCCGCGCTCGATCGGCTGTTTGCTGCCTGCGCGGCTTATCCCGACTGCGCCGCCGCCTATCCCGACCTGGCCGGCGATCTGGCGGTTCTCTTGGACCGGCTTTCGGAGACCCCGGTCGTGCTCGAGGTCGACAACCTCAAGAGCTTCGCGCCGCTCTATGCCCGCGTCGACCAGCATCTCTTCCTGGCCATCTTGCGCCGGGAGATGCAGCGCACCGCGAGCCTATCGCGGCTGCCCAGCCTGATCGCGGGCATGGCCAAGGGCGACGACTGGCGCCTCAGACCCCATGCCGAGAACATCTTCTACGGCCGCTTCCCGCGCGATTACACCATGGGCATGAGCTTCTCCGTCGCCTGCCACGATCTGCGCGCCAGTCGATTCGATGCAGAGCCGGGTCCCAGTGCGGAGCGGTATCCCTATCTCGAAGACCACATTGCTTGGATCCGCGGGCTCGACGTCTGCCCGCATTGGCCGGCCGGCGAGGCGCACCCGTCGGAGGCTGAGCCGGTCGTCAGCGCAGTCCCGAGCCTGCTGCTGGCCGGTGCACTCGATGCCTCGACCACGCTCGAGCAGGCCGAGGCGGCGGCCGAGACTTTGGAGCGCTCCCATCTCTTCGTCTTTTACGCCACGGCGCACAATCAGCTTGCCAGCGCGCCTTGCGCGCGCGACGTGCTTCAGGCGTTCTTGGCGGACCCCGAGACCCGCCCCGACCCGCCTTGCCTCGCCACGCAGCGACGGCCGGCTTTTCTCGCGCTCGGGCTACGCTAAGATCGCGGCCCCATGACGAAAGAGGACTACAACGCCTTCTGCGCGTCGCTGCCCGCCACCAGCCATGTGGTGCAGTGGGGCGGCTCCGATGTCTGGAAGGTCGGCGGCAAGGTCTTCGCCATCGCCGGTTGGGATGCGGGCAGCGAGCCGCGCATCACCTTCAAGGTCTCGGAGCTTGCCTACGAGATCTTGAAGGAGCAGCCGGGACTGCGCCCGGCACCCTATCTCGCCTCGCGCGGCATGAAGTGGATTCAGCACTACGAGCAGCCGGGGCTCGATGACGAGGCGCTGCGTGACTACCTGCGCGCTTCGCACCAGATCGTCTCCCTTGGCCTGACCAAGAAGAAGCAAAAAGAGCTGGGCCTCAATCAGGGCTAGGCCGTGGCCGCGTCTCGGCGAAGGCGCTGGCCATGAACTCACGGAAAACGGCGGCGGCAGGAGAGAGTTGGGCCGTCTTCTTCCAGGCCAAGCCCACGTCCATACTGGGGACGGCGTCGATCAAGCGGCGCGTCTCGATGCGCTGTCCTTCCAGCGACCAGGGCCGATAGACCATGTCGGAGAGAATCGTGATCCCCATGCCGGCCGCGACCATGGAGCGGACGGCTTCCACGGACGAGGTGCGGAAGATGACGTCCGGCCGAAGCTCGGTCTTGCGCCAGTAGCGCTGTGCCGTCTGGCTGGCCTCGTCGACGGTCAGCATGACATAGGGCTCTTGCGCCACCTCGACCAAGGACAGGCTGTCGGCTTGCAGCAGCGGATGCTCCACCGGCAGCCAGAGCCGCCGCAGGGATCGCATGAGCGTCAGGGAGTCGAGACCGGCCCGGTTACGCAGGTTGGCCGTGAGCAGCACGCCGAGATCGAGGGCGCCCTTGCTCAGGCCCAGCTCTATCTTGCTGCGCGGCGCCTCGTGCAGCTCGACCCGCACCTCGGGAAAGCTGCGCGTGAAACGGGCTAAGTGCGGCGGCAGAAAGTAGCCGGCGACGGTGTAGGTCACCCCGATCCGAAGCCGTCCGGCCACCTCCGCATGGGTCGACTGCGAGGCCCGCACCGCCTCGTTCACCGCGGCGAGGATGTTGCGCGCATGCTGCAGGAAGCGGTGGCCGTCGTAGCTCAGGCTGACGCCGTTCGAGTGCCGCTCGAAGAGGCTGACTTGCAGCATGGCCTCGAGCTGCTTGACCGCGGCCGTCACCGCCGACTGCGAGACGTTCAGTTCGATAGCGGCTTGGGAGATCTGTCCGGCCTCGGCGGCCGCCACGAAATACCGCACCTGCTTGAGAGAGAAGCTCATGTCACGGTCTACAGCTAAGGGTCGACGCTGCCTGTCGGCGCTCGGATGTGTTCGGCATCATTATCTGATTTTTTGATATCAGTACGCAAGATTTCCTATTTCACAATAGGGAGGCTGCGGGGCAAGACTTAGCGGTTCTCGTTCCAAACAGGGTGCGACAAGCAACGCGGCGCCAAGCCGGCAGACGGGCACCCGCTAGAAGCAGGGAGTTTTGACAACATGACCAGAGGAACAATCCTCAAGACGGCCGTGGGCGCAGGCGCCCTCGCTTTCGCCCTGAGCAGTGTGGCCAGCGCGGAAGACTGGTACCCCTACAGCATCGAGGTTTGGGATCCGCCGTTCGACATGGCGAGCCCGCGAAAGTCGGTCGACTACGTGCCGCTGGAGAAGGCGGCCGAGCCCTGGGAGATCTGCGTCTCCTTCCCGCACATGAAGGACGCTTACTGGCTGGCCGTGAACTACGGCGTGGCCGACGAAGCCGAGCGGCTGGGCGTCAAGATGCAGCTCGTCGAGGCCGGCGGCTACACCGAGCTCAACACCCAGATTTCGCAGATCGAAGACTGCGTCGAGGCCGGTGCCGATGCCGTGGTGATCGGCGCCATTTCCTTCGAAGGCCTCAACAACCTGGTCTCGGAAATCCGCGGCAAGGGCATTCCGGTGATCGACGTGATCAACGGCATGTCGTCGCCGGAGCTCTCCGCCAAGTCGCTCGTCTCCTTCGGTGAGATGGGGGCCAAGGCCGGCGCCTTCGTCGCCGCCAAGCACCCGACCGGTGGCGATGACGTCAAGGTCGGCTGGTTCCCTGGCCCGGCCGGCGCGGGCTGGGTCGAAGCCGGCAACGAGGGCTTCCTCGGTGCTGTCGCCAACAGCGCGGTCGACGTGGTCGAAGTGAAGTACGGCGACACCGGCAAGGAAGCGCAGTCGAAGCTGGTCGAGGACACGCTCGAGGCCCATCCCGATCTCAGTTACATCATCGGCACGGCGGTCACCGCCGAAGCGGCCATTCCGATCCTGCGGGCCCGCGGCCTGACCGATCAGGTCCAGGTGGTCTCCTACTACTTCACGCCGGGTGTCTACCGCGGCATCAGCCGCGGCCAGATCATGGCGGCGCCGACCGACTCTGCCGTTGTGCAGGGCCGCGTGGCGGTCGATCAGGCCGTGCGCATCCTGGAAGGCAAGGACTACATGAAGCACGCCGGTCCCGCGCTCTATGTGATCGACGGCTCGAACATCGAGAGCTTCGATCGTGCGACCTCTCTGGCCCCGGACGACTTCAAGCCGGTGTTCCGTGTGAATCAGTAGCGGACGTCACACCGGACGCGACAACCACGTCATGGTCGCAAGCGACATGACAGCAGATGCAGCGAGGGGCGGCCGGACGGCGCCGGCCGCCCCATTGCTCGATGTGCAGGGGCTGAGCAAGCGCTATCCCGGCGTGCTGGCACTCGACCACGTCGACTTCTCGCTACAGCCCGGGGAGGTGCATATCCTCTTCGGCGAAAACGGCGCCGGGAAATCGACCATGATCTCCATCCTCGCCGGCGCCAACCGGCCGAGCGATGGAGTGATTCACTTCCGCGGCGAGACGGTTGAACTGGACTCCGTGCATCATGCGCGCGAGCTGGGCATCTCCGCCGTCTTCCAGGAATTCTCTCTGGTGCCGCAGATGACGGTGGAGGAGAACCTCTTCCTCGGCGCCGAGCACACCCGCTTCGGTCTGCTCGACAAGGGCGATCTGCACCGGCGGGCCGAAGCCATTCTCAAGCGACTGGGCTTCCCCCTGCGTCCGGGCGACCGGGTGCAGCACCTGACGCGCGCCGAGCAGCAGATGGTGGAGATCGCCAAGGCCTTCCGCTCGGAGCTCTCGGTGCTCATCCTCGATGAGCCGACGGCGTCGCTCACCGAACGGGAGACGGCACAGCTCTTCGGCCTGATCGAGCAGGTCAAGGCCGAGGGCGTCGGTGTCATCTACATCACCCACCGCATGAGCGAGATCCGGCGCATCGGCGACCGCATCACCGTGCTGCGGGACGGCCGCTATATCGACACCGTCGATGCCAAGACGACCGACGAGGACGAACTGGTGCGCCTGATGACCGGGCGGGTGATCGACGAGCTCTTTCCCAAGGTCAACTACGCACCCGGCGCATCGTTGCTGACCGTCGAGCGGCTGACCACCCAGAGCCGCAACGTGGTCGATGCCTCCATCGAGGTGAAGGCAGGCGAGATCGTCGGCCTGGCCGGTCTGGTCGGCGCCGGCAAGTCGGAGGTCGCCCGTGCTTGCTTTGGCCTGGAGCCCGTCGCCTCCGGCCAAGTCACGCTCAATAATGAAGACGTCACGGGCCTCTCCGCCAAGCGGATGCTGGATAAGGGCTTCTTCTATCTGCCGCCCGATCGGCGCGAGGAAGGCTTGGTGATGATGCGCTCGGTCCGGGAGAACGTCTCGCTGCCGTCGCTCGACCGGCCGCCCTTCGCCGTCGGTCCCTTGCTCGACCGTGGCGGCGAGCGGCGTGCGACGGCCGAACTGATGGAACGCCTGAACCTGCAACCGCCGCGCCTCGAGCGCGCTGTGGATCATTTCTCCGGCGGTAACCAGCAGAAGGTTCTGCTGGCCAAGAGCCTGACCCGCGAGGTGCAGGTCTTCGCCTTCGACGAGCCGACGGTGGGCGTCGACGTCGGCACGCGCGTGGCGATCTACGAGTTCATTCGCGATCTTTGCGAGGCCGGGGCGGGGATTTTGCTGATATCCTCCGACCTGCCGGAGGTGCTGCATTTGAGCAATCGGGTCTATGTGTTCTACCGCGGCGAGGTGAAGGCCGAGCTGGTCGGTGAGGAGATCACGGAAGAGGCGGTGCTGCGCCATTTCTTCGAAAGGGATGCCGCCTGATGAGCGCGAGCGAGACGGAGAAGGCGACACCTGAGCGGCGCGGCCCGGACTACTGGCTGAAGCTTCTCTTCGTGCGTCTCGGCGTGTTGCCGTTCCTGCTGGTCATTGCGGTGGTTGTCTTCACCTTGCTGTCGGACAACTTCCTGACCGGCCGCAACCTGATGAACGTGGTGCGGCAGTCGGTCTATCTGACCATCGTCTCGCTCGGTCAGATGTTCGCGCTCTTGACCGGCGGTTTCGACCTCTCGGTCGGCACCATCCTGGCGCTGACCTCCGTGGTCGGCGCCATGGTCATGGCCAGCGTCTACGGTGCCATGCCGGAGATGGCGGGCCTCGCTATCGCCATCGGTGCCTTGGCCGGCATTCTGGCCGGCACCACCATCGGGGCGGTCAACGGCATCGGTGTTGCGGTCTTCAACGTCTCGCCCTTCATCATGACCTTGGGCATCGCCTCGGTCGGCTTCGGCATCGCCCTCTACCTGACCGGCGGCGTTCCGGTCTATGGCATGCCCATCGAGTTCGGAGATACCTTCGGCTTCGGCACCTGGTTTGGCATACCGAGTCCGATCTATGTTGCCGTGCTTTTCATCGTCCTAGTCTATTTCATCGTCAATTGGACGCGCTTCGGCCGCTACCTCTATGCCGTGGGCGGCAATATCAAGGCGGCCCGCCTGTCCGGCATCAGCACCCGCTTCACTCTGTTCACGACCTATGTGATCTGCGGCTTTTTGGCGGCCGTGTCGGGCATGCTGCTGACCGCGCGGCTGGACACGGGCGAGGCCAACATCGGTGCCTCCATGCCGCTCGAGTCCATTGCCGCCTGCGTCATCGCCGGCGTTTCCCTTCGGGGTGGTGTCGGCCGGGTCGAGAACGTAGTGCTCGGCGCGCTCTTCATCGGCTTGGTGCAGAACGGCATGAACCTGGCGCGCATCGAGTCCTATCTGCAGACCGTGGTGCTTGGCGGCCTATTGATCCTAGCGGTGGTCGCCGACCAAATCCGTCTGCGCTACATCGCCAACATGCGGGACTAGGCAGGATGCTGCGGGCAGCTTCAGTTGGGCTTGGCTGGTGGTCGAAGGAATTGGCCTCGGCTATCCAGGGTAAGAGCGACAAGATCGAGATCGTCGCTTGCTATTCACGTTCACCGGAGAAGCGAACCGCTTTTTCGGAGGCGTACTCCGCCCGGCCACTGGAGAGCTATGAGGCGGTGTTGGCCGACCCTGAGGTCGAAGCCGTCATCCTGACCACCCAGCATTCCCAGCATGTCGACCACGTCATTCAAGCGGCCGCGGCCGGCAAGCAGGTCTTCGTCGAGAAGCCCTTGGCTTTGACGGGAGAGTCGGCGCTGTGGGCGGTCGAGGCCTGCGAGGAGGCCGGCGTCACCTTGGCCGTGGGTCAGAACCGCCGCTTCATTCCGGCGGTGGTCGCCCTCAAGACGCTGCTCGACGAGCAGGCCTTCGGGACGCCGCTGCACTTCGAGGCGCACTTTTCGGTGCCGGGGGTGCAGCGCTATGCCCCCGACTTCTGGCGGGCCAACCGCGCGGAGAGCCCCGGCGGCGGCCTGACCGGCCTTGGCATCCACATGATCGATCTGATCGGCTGGCTGGGCGGGCGCATCGAGCGGGCGACCGGCAGCGTCAAGCGGCTGGCCGCGCCCATCGAGATCGATGACACCACCACCGCGCTGTTCGATCTTGACGGCGGCGCCAGCGGCTATCTCGGCTGCATGTTCATGTCGCCCTACACCAGCTTCTTGAACGTCTACGGCACGGCGATGAACGCCTTCTGCTCGGTCGACGAGAACCGGCTTGAGTTGCTGCGGCCGGGTGAGACCCGGCAGCCGGTCCAGGTCGGGCCGAACGAGAGCCTCAAGGACGAGCTGGAAGCCTTCGCCGACGCCTGCGCCGGCGGCCCGCCCTTCCGGGTCCCGCCGCTCGAAGCGGCGCACGCGGTGGCGGCCATGGAAGCGATCATCGTCTCGGCGGAGGAGGGCGGCGTGCCGCGGCCCGTGCCGAGGCTACGCGAGATAGACTGACCGAGAGGCCGGGTTCGAACGGCAAAGGGAGGATACAAGGATGACGGTAATCAACTGCGACATGGGCGAGAGCTTCGGTCTTTACCGAATGGGCGACGACGAAGGCATGATGCCGCTCATCACCGTGGCCAACGTCGCCTGCGGCTTCCATGGTTCCGACTACAACCACATGCGCAAGACCGTGCGTCTGGCCAAGAGCCACGGGGTCAAGGTTGGCGCTCATCCGTCGCTGCCGGATCTGCAGGGCTTCGGGCGGCGTGAGATGAAGATGGAGCGGGAGGAGCTGGCCAACTGCCTGATCTACCAGATCGGTGCGCTCAAGGGCTTCCTCGAGGCGGAGGGCCTGGCGCTCAATCACATCAAGCCGCATGGCGCGCTCTACGGCATGGCCGCGCGACAGGAGCATGTGGCGCACGCGGTCTGCGATGCCGCCGACATCTTCAAGGTGCCGCTCTTCGGCATGATCAACTGCCTGCACGAAGAGGTCTACACGGCCCGCGGTCACCGCTTCGTCGCCGAGTACTACGCCGACCTGGACTACGACGGAAACGGCGGCCTGATCATCACCCGCGAGCACGAGGCGGTTGACCCCGACGAGGCCGCGAAGCGCTCGCTGCGCGCGGTCAAGGAAGGCAAGGCGCCAGCGATCGACGGCAGCGACATTCCGGTTCGGGCCGACGCCATCTGCGTGCACTCCGACACGCCCGATGCCGTGGCGGTGGCGCGCGCCGTGCGCGATGCCGTGCAGCCCTACTTGGAAGCGGCCTAAGGGCACGACAAACGCGACAAAGAGCTAGAGAGGGAAAGGGGAGTCCATGGCCAATCAAGAAATTCGCTCGCCTCTGCCGGGCACCTTCTATCGCCGCCCGGCGCCGGACCAGCCGCCTTACAAGGAAGTGGGCGACAGCCTCGCCAAGGGCGACACCATCGGTCTCGTCGAGGTTATGAAGTCCTTCCACGAGGTGAAGTCGGAGGTCGAGGGCAAGGTCGTCAAGTTCCTGGTCGAGAACGAGGACCCCGTGCAGGCTGGGCAGCCCCTGGCCGAGGTGGAAGGCTAAGGGCGAACGCGACGAGATATCTGAAGAACGCTTATGGCCATTCGTTCTCTCCTGATTGCCAACCGCGGCGAGATCGCGGTGCGCATTATCCGCGCAGCGCGTGAGCTGGGCATCCGTACGGTGCAGGTGCACAGCAGTGCCGACGCCGAATCCCTGGCCGTGCAGTTGGCTGACGAAGCGGTGGAGATCGGCCCGCCGCAGGCGGCCAAGTCCTACCTCAACATCCCGGCGCTCATCGACGCGGCCAAGCGCAGCGGTGTCGATGCGGTTCACCCCGGCTACGGCTTTCTGGCCGAGAACGCCGATTTCGCCGAGGCGGTGGAGACGGCCGGGATTCGCTTTGTCGGCCCCACCGCCAAGACCATCCGCCTGATGGGCGACAAGGTCGCGGCCCGCAAGGCGGCCGCCGAAGCCGGCGTTCCCACGGTGCCGGGCAGCGCCGGGCGCATCGAGGGGATGGAAGAAGCCAGGGCCGTGATCGAGCAGACCGGCTTTCCGGTTCTGATCAAGGCGGCGGCCGGTGGCGGCGGCCGCGGCATCCGCATCGCCCATGACATGGCCGAGCTCGAGCATCTGGTGCCGCAGGCCTCGGCCGAGGCGCAGGCTGCTTTCGGCGACGGCGGCCTCTACATCGAGCGCGCCATCCAGGATGCGCGCCACGTGGAGGTTCAGATCCTCGGCGACGGCCAACGGGTGGTGCATTGCTACGAGCGCGAATGTTCGCTGCAGCGGCGGCGACAGAAGGTTTGGGAAGAGGCGCCGGCGGTCGAGCTCGATCTCTCCCACCGCGAGGCGCTCTGCCGCGCCGCGGTGGCCCTTGCCGAAGCGGTGAACTACCGCGGCGCCGGAACTCTGGAGTTTCTCTATGAGGAGGCGAGCGGCGGCTTCTACTTCATCGAGATGAATACCCGCATTCAGGTCGAGCATCCGGTGACCGAGTGCATCACCGGCATCGACCTGATCGGCGAGATGCTCCGCATTGCCGGCGGCGAGTCCCTGCGGCTGCAGCAGGAGGACATCCGCCAAGAGGGCCATGCCATCGAGGTCCGCATCAACGCTGAAGACCCGGCCAACGGCTTCATGCCTTTTCCCGGGGTGGTGGGTGAGCTGCGCGTCCCGGGTGGCCCCGGCGTCCGCTTCGACAGCCTTCTCTACCCGGGCTATGCCATCCCGCCGTTCTACGACTCGCTGCTGGGCAAGCTGATCGTCTGGGGCGAGAACCGCGAGCACGCACTGGCACGCCTGAAGGGTGCCTTGGCCGAGTTGACAGTCGACGGGGTGAAGACCACTGCGCCACTGTTCACTGCGCTAGCCGACGATCCGGAGGTCGCCGCCGCACGCTTCCATACCAGGTGGCTCGAGCGCTGGCTCGAGACCAACGCATCACGGCTCGCGCCGTAGTCCGGGGCTCAGAGAAGGGGAACCTAGAACAATGGAACCACGCTACGAATTCGGGGGCGACGAGCACATCTTCGTCGAGGTCTCCGAGGATATGTCGCTCGAAGCCTTCTTCATAAGCCTCTCCGTCGCGAATGCGGTGCGCGAGTCCAAGATCAAGGGCGTCACCGAGATCTGTCCGGCCAACGCCTCCTTCCAGATCAAGTTCGACCCGGACCAGATCAAGCCGAACGACCTTCTGGCGGAGCTCAAGAGCCTGGAGTCGGCGGCGGAAAAGGCCGAGCCGGTGCTCAAGACGCGCATCGTCGAGATCCCGGTCTACTATCAGGATCCCTGGACCCACGAGACCCTGATGCGCTTTCGCGAGCGGCACCAGGACCCGAACGGAACCGACATCGACTACGCCGCGCGAATCAACGGCTTCAGCTCGGTGGACGAGTTCATCCAGGCCCACTCCGGCGCGCCCTGGTTCGTCTCCATGGTCGGTTTCGTGGCGGGCTTGCCCTTCATGTATCAGATGGTCGACCGGCCGCGGCAGATCGAGGTGCCGAAGTACCTTAGGCCGCGCACGGACACGCCCAAGCTGACGGTCGGCTACGGCGGCAGCTTCGCCTGCATCTATTCGGTACGCGGCGCCGGCGGCTATCAGATGTTTGGCATCACGCCCATGCCGATCTACGACCCCAAGCAGGAGATCAGCTATCTGCGTGACTTCATGGTCTTCTTCAATCCCGGAGACATCGTGAAGTTCAAGCCGATCGGCCGCGACGAGTACGACGCTGACGTTGAGGCCGTGGAGGCCAACCGCTTCGAGCCGCTGATCAAGGAGGTGACCTTCTCCCTCGACGAGTTCAACACGGACGTCGACGCCTACAACGCCAAGATCCTGGAGACGCTCCATGCCAATTAAGGTCAACGCGCCCGGCCTCGTCACCACGATCCAAGACCTGGGCCGGCCCGGCTACTACCATCTCGGCATTCCCATTTCAGGGGCGATGGACCGCTTCGCCTTGCGCTGCGCGAACATGCTCGTCGGCAACGATGAGGGGGCTGCGGCGTTGGAGGCCGTTTTCATGGGCCCCGAGCTCGAGTTCACCGAGGATGCCGTCGTGGCCGTGACGGGAGCCGAGCTGACGCCCAAGGTGGATGGCGAGGCGCAGGAGACCTGGACCTCGTTCCCGGTGAAGGCCGGGCAGGTGCTGTCCTTCGACTACCTCAAAAGCGGCGCGCGGGCCTACATCGCGGTGGCCGGCGGCATCGACACGCCCATGGCTTTGGGCAGCCGCTCGACCTACGTCATCGGCGCTCTGGGCGGTGTCGACGGCCGTCCGATCCAGCCGGGTGACATGCTTCCGGTCGGTCAGGGCAACGGACAGTCGGGGCTGAGCGTTCCGGCCAACCTGCGTCGCGGTCCCGGCAGCACCGCCGAGCTCCGCGTCATTCCCGGCCTCTATTGGCATCGGCTGGTCGAGGAGAGCCAACGCTCCTTCTTCGACGATACCTGGAAGGTCGCGCCGGAGTGCGACCGCATGGGTTACCGCTTCCGCGATGGAACGGCGCTGAAGTTCGTCGAGCGCACGCCGCCTTTCGGTGCGGGCTCTGACCCCTCGAACATCACCGATGCCTGCTATCCCTATGGCTCGATCCAGGTGCCGGGGGGAACGGAGCCGATCATTTTGCACCGCGATGCGGTCTCCGGCGGCGGCTATTTCATGCTGGGCACGGTGATCTCCGCCGACATGGACTTGATCGGCCAGATGCAGCCGCACACACCGACCCGCTTCGTCTCCGTCGATATGGATGCAGCCTTGACGGCGCGGCACGACCGGGCCAGTCAGCTTGACGCGGTTCGCTCGGCGTTGGCCGCTTGAGCCGGCCGGCACGCACGAGACAGGTTTTGAGAGGAAAGGAATAGGGATGTCCGCATTGCAAGCCACCCACCCGACCTTGGCGCAAGCGCTTTGGCCGAGCACGATCTCCAAGCCGCTGCGCATCCTGCTGATGCTGCTGGTCGGCTCTCTGCTGCTGACCGTCTCGGCAAAGATCGAGATTCCCTTCATCCCGGTGCCGCTGACCATGCAGACCTTTGCCGTGCTGGCCTTGGGCATGGCCTTCGGCTGGCGCGTGGGCATGGTGACGGTGCTCCTCTATCTGGCCCAGGGTGCGTTTGGCCTGCCGGTCTTCGCCGGCACGCCGGAGAAGGGCATCGGCCTGGCCTACATGGTCGGCCCGACGGGCGGCTACTTGCTGGGCTTCGTTCTGGCCGCTGGCGTTTGCGGCTGGCTGGCCGAGCGCGGCTGGGACCGCAATCTCGGCACCACGGCGCTGGCCATGCTGATCGGCAACATCGTTATCTACGCACCGGGTCTCCTGTGGCTCGGCAGCCTCTTCGGTTGGGACAAGCCCATCCTCGAGTGGGGCCTCTATCCCTTCCTGCTCGGCGATGCCGTCAAGCTGGTGCTCGCCGCCGTGGCCATGCCGCTGGCCTGGAAGCTCCTGCGCCGCAGCTAAGGGCTCTGAGCGGATGGACGGCGCGCTGGGTCATGTCTTGGAGGAGGCGGCCGGCGATTCCGCGCCGCCGCGCCTCCCGGTCGACG
>JANQIA010000352.1 GCA_028282405.1 Rhodovibrionaceae bacterium | reverse complement strand
AGCCCGCCACCGCCGATCAGCGAGATGATCACCACCATCGACAGACACATCAGGATGGTCTGGTTCACACCGGTCATGATCGAGGGCAGGGCGAGCGGCAGCTCGACATCCTTCAGCAGCTGCCAGCGGGTGGCGCCGAAGGCGGTCGCCGCCTCCTTGATGTTGGCGGGCACGCCGCGCATGCCGAGCGCGGTCAGACGGATCACCGGCGGCATGCCGAAGATGATGGTGGCCAGGATCCCCGGCGGGTTGCCTGTTCCGAAGAAGGCGATGATCGGAATCAGATAGACGAAGGCCGGCAGGGTCTGCATCAGGTCGAGCACCGGCTCGGCGAACTTGTAGGCGCGTTGCGACTTGCCGAACCAGATCCCGAGCGGAATGCCCATGACCACGCAGAGCACCACCGCCGCGCCGACCAAGGCCACGGTCTCCATCGCGATCTCCCAGTAGCCGAGGAAGGCGATGTAGGCGAGGGCGGCGGCGGTGAAGATAGCGACGCGCGGCCCGGCCGAGCGCCAGGCAACCACGAAGATCACCGCCATGACCACGGGCCAGGGTGTGCCGATGAGGGCGAGGGAGATCCCGTCGAGCACCTGCCGCACGCCGAGTACGATGCCATCGAAGGCGCCGGCACCGCCGCGCGCGGCATCGTCGATCACGCCCTCCAGCCAACGGGCCGTGTCGGAATAGGTGTCCGGGTTGGCCGGGAAGGCCGTCATCCAATCCGGCACGCCCTCGATGGTGAAGCGATAGACCGTGAGCGGGACAATGACGAGGCCGAGGCCGAGGCCCATCAGGAGGTTGCGGGTGGTGCGGCCAGACGCGACCTCGTCCGGCGAGACACGCCAGCGGGTGTACTGCTTCTCGTAAATCACGTTGCCCCAAAGCCCCTGGACCAGCCGCAGGAAGATCAGGAGAGCAAGGCCGGTCAGGAGGATCATATTGGCGTCGGCCGCGGCCGCTTCGGCGGTCTCGCGGCTGCGCTCGGCAGCCCGCATCAGGTTGTTGCCCAAGGTCTCGAAGCGCGAGCCGTCCTCTCCGGCCGCGACCGCGGCTGCGGCGCGATCGAGGAAGTCCTGCGCCCGGGCTGCTTGCCGTTCCGCCTGAGCCAGCGCATCGGCACCGAGGTCGCCCCAGGCGCCGCGGCCGATCTGAACGTAGGCGATGATTTCGAGAATCAGGAAGCCCCAGAACATCCCCCAGATGCCGCGGGCCGCGGCCCAGAAGGGACCGAACAACGCGGCGGCAAGGTTGAACACGCGCGGTATGGAGCCCGTCGTGTCATGGATCTTTTGGAAGGAGCGTGCGTAGTAGTCCGCGTTGGGACCGGCGAAGTCGGCGATCGACGCGTCGAGCGCTGCGTGATCCACCTCGATGTCACGCACGGCGGCGGCACGGGTTTGCTCCTCGGGCAGCGGGGTCGGGTCGAGCTGTTCAGCCGTGCTCATGATGCGCCTCCCTGAATGCCGCGCAGCAGTCGGGTCTTGGTGATGACACCGACATCCTGCCCGCCCTCCTGCACCACGAGCGGGTGCTCGGAGTTGACCGAGACGTCGATCAGCGAGTCGAGATCGCTTTCGCCGGACACGCGCACCGCATCCGCGGGCGGGTGGGCATGGCCGTTGACGAGTGGCTCCATGATGGTGTGAGCGCGCACCAGCTTCAGGCGCGAGATGCCCTGCACGAACTCGCGCACGTAATCGTCAGCAGGCTCGGTGACGATCTCTTCCGGGGTGCCGATCTGGACGATGACACCGTCTTTCATGATCGCGATCCGGTGGCCGATGCGGATGGCCTCATCGAGATCGTGGGTGATGAAGAGCGTGGACTTGTTGAGGTCGCGCACCAGCACCTTGAACTGGTCCTGCAACTGCAGGCGGATGAGCGGGTCGAGCGCGGAGAAGGGCTCGTCCATCAGGAGAATTTCTGGGTCGCTGGCCAAGGCGCGGGCAATGCCGACGCGCTGCTGCATACCGCCGGAGAGCTCCCGCGGCAGCCGGTCTTCGTAGCCAGTCAGATCGACCAGCCCCAGCGTGTGGTCCGAGATCGCCCAGCGGCGCGACTTCGGGACTTTGCGAATTTCCAAGGGGTAGGCGACGTTCTCGCGGACCGAGCGATGGGGCATCAGCGCCATGTGCTGAAACACCATGCCGATGTGGCGTGCCCGCATCTCGCGCAGGTCCTTGGGACCCATCGCGCTCACGTCCTCGCCGAGCACGCGGATGGTCCCCGCGGTGGGCTCGATCAGGCGGTTGACGTGGCGTACGAGCGTGGACTTGCCCGAGCCCGACAGGCCCATGATGCAGAAGATCTCGCCCCGGGCCACGGAGAAGCTGGCATCGCGGACGCCGATCACCGTCCGGTATTCCGCCAAGGCCTCGGCCTTAGTCAGGCCGCGTTCTTCCGCGGCCACGATGGTCTCCTGGGCGCGCTCGCCGAAGACCTTCCAGACGTGTGATAGCTCGACAACGTATTCGACCATTGCGCCTGCCCCCGGGTCAGATGGAACCATGAAATAGGGTGGCTGCGGGGAGGGCCCCCGCAGCCATCATCAGGTCAACACGATCAGATCGATCAGTTGGTCTTGGCGGTCAGCCACTCGAGAACGACGTCCTCGTTGTTGGCCACCCACTCCCGAGCGAACTCCTCGACGTCCTGGTCTTCGACCGACAGCGCATAACCGGCGCGGCTGAGGACTTCCGGCGGCATTTTGTAGTTGTCGAGCATGGCCGCCACCTCGGGGTACTTGTCGCGGACTTCGGCGGCATAGTGCAGGTGCAGGGTGGCACCCTTCCAAGCGGTCGAAGCCTGGGACTTCTCGAGCCAAGCCGGATCGTCCGTGGGCTGCACGATCGTCCAGGTGGCCGGATCGTGCGGCGGCTCGTCGAGGTAGACGAGGTCGTAGGCCACGAAGATGAAGTGCGGCTCGTAGCAGAAGCCCATCCAGGGCTCATCGGCCGCCGCTGCCGCGCCCAGCTCGCCCCAGGCCACGGTGCCGTCGTACTCTTTCAGGTCCATGGTCTGATCGTAGCCGTAGGACTTGGCGCGGATCTTCTCGATCACCGTCGAGGCCCAGCCGGGGGCGCCGATCCAGACTTCCGGCATGCCGTTCCCGTCCTTGTCGAAGACGGCCATCTTGTCGGGATCGGTCAGATCGTTGATCGAGGTGATGCCATAGGTGTCGGCGGTGTGCTTGGTGACGCACATGCCCTGCACGGCCTGCACCGGGTTCTCGTTCATGACGACCGAGCCGTTTTCGTTGACGTACTTGTTGTGCAGGTTGATCTGGTTGGGCAGCCAGACTTCCGGATGCAGATGCATGGAGCCGGTGTCCATCGCCTCGAAAATGATCGGGTTGGTGCCGTTCTGCAGCTCCACCTCGAGGCCGAAGTTATCCTCGATCACCACCTTGAGGATGTTCGAGGTCGCATTGGCGGCCGGCCAGTTGGGTACGCCGAGCACAAGATCGGCGGCTTTCGCAACTGTCGCCGAACCGAATGCCACCAGTGCGGTCGCGGTCAACGCGAGAACTTTTCTTTTAAACATGGCTAAGCTACTCCCTGTTGGTCGATACGATTATGCGAGCGTGGCACTCGACCGATAGGCCACGTTCGAAGGCATGGCCGCATGGGCATCGGCCAAGCCTTGCGTTGAAAACGCCACGCAGGCGTTCACCAGACAATCCAGGCTATCGAAGCGCGGGGCGGGTGCGGCGATCTGCGCTGCCAGCAAGGAAAACTCCGTGCAGCAGACGCAAATGACCTCGGCGCCGCGTTCGGCCATCTCGCCGGCCGCCTGGCTTACGCTTGCGCAGGCTGCCTCGCTCGGGCCGTTGGCCTTGATGTCGCGGATGGCGGCAAGCGTGGCGGAGGGATCCGCCGGATAGACCGGCCGCAAACCGCGTGCGGCGAGCGGCGCTTCGAAGACTTCGGTTCGCTGCAGGGCAGGGGAGCCGAGCAAGCCGACGCGCCCGCCCGAGCCCACCTGGGCGAAGGCGGCATCGCAGCTCAGCTCCAGCATGTTCAGGAAAGGAACGTCGCTGGCGGCCGCGATCTGCGGTGCATAGTAGTGCGCGGTGTTGCAGGGCATCGCCAAGGCTTCGGCGCCGCCGGCGGCCAGCCTCCGCGCCATGTCCACCAGGACGGGCGCCGGGCTTTCGCCGGTTTTCTCGACAATGGCCGCGATCCGCGAGGGCACCTGGGAATTGCTGTCGACCAAGAGCGGGATGTGGTCGGCATCGTCATCCGCCGTCACGGCAGCCAGCATCTTCTGCATGAACAGCACGGTCGCCTCCGGCCCCATGCCGCCGAGAACGCCGATACGACGCAGACGCCCGGTCATCTTGCCGCCTCCCGAACCGCGTCTCGCTGCCTGACTCTGACTTGGCGCCGCTGCATCGCGTGCCCCTTACTCCGCCGCTTCCAAGGCTGGGCCCGAGTAGTCGAAGGCCGCCGTGTAGCCGAAGAGCGCAATCGATCCGCCGGTGTGCAGAAACACGATGTTCTGGTCGCCCGCGAAGGCGCCCTTGCGGGTCAGATCGATGAGACCCGCCGCGCCCTTGCCTGAGTAGACCGGGTCGAGGAGGATCCCTTCGAGGCGCGCGAACATCTCGATTGCCTCCAGGCACTCCTTGGTGGGAATGCCGTAACCTTCGCCGACGTAGTCCGTGTTGGCAACCACATCCTCACGCTGTACCACGCCCGGACAGCCAAGCTTCTCGGCAGTGGCCAGGGCGAGCTTATAGACATTCTCCTCCTGCTTCGGTTTCGGCGCGCGAACACCGATGCCCAGCAGCGGGATGTTGGCGTTGATCGCCTTCAAGCCGACGATCAGCCCAGCCTGCGTCCCGGCACTGCCCGTCGCATGCACGATGCGGTCGATCAGCAGGCCCGTGGCGTTGGCTTGCGAGACCAGCTCCATCGCGGCGTTGGCGTAGCCCAAGGCACCGGTCGGGTTCGAGCCGCCGCCGGGGATGGTGTAGACCTTGCGGCCCGCCGCGCGGAAGGTCTCCGCGACCACCTCCATCTCGGCGTTCATGTCCAGCCCGCCCGGCCGCTTTTCCGCGGTGGCGCCGTGCAGGAAGTCGAGGAAGACGTTGCCATTGTGATTGTAGTTCGGATCGTTCGAGCCGGTCCGGTCTTCCAGCAGGATGTGGCAATCGATGCCGAGGCGCGCCGCGAAGGCCGCCGTCTGCCGCGCGTGGTTCGACTGGGTCGCGCCCTGGGTGATCACCATGTCGGCGCCCTGCTCGAGGGCTTCCGCCATCAGAAACTCGAGCTTGCGGGTCTTGTTGCCGCCGGAGGAGAGGCCGGTGCAGTCGTCGCGCTTGACCCAGATCCGGGGCCCACCGAGCGCCTCGGACAGCCGGTCCATGGGTTCGAGGGGGGTGGGCAGATGCGCCAGGTGCACCCTGGCGAAGCGTGAGACGTGCATGCGAGCTCCCTTTGCGTCGGCTAGATCAGCATATTGAGCTATTGGTTGGGGGGGTCCGGTCAAATAGAATTTTCGCCAGCATTATGCGCAATCGGCATAAAGAGGCTGGCATGAGAATCGATTGGCTGGAGGATTTGGTCGCGCTGCTCGACAACGGAGGCGTCGTCGAGGCCGCGCGGGCCAGGAACATCACGCAACCCGCTTTCTCTCGCCGTATCAAGGCACTGGAAGAGATTCTCGGCTTCGATCTGATCGACAGAAGCGTCAAGCCGAGCAGCCCGACACCGGTCTTGCGCGCCCACAAGGAGCGCATTCGCCAGGTCGCGGCGGAGCTGCGCCAGCTCCTCTCCGTTATGCGGAATGAGCAAAAAACCGGTGCCAGACAGATGGTCATCGCCAGCCAGCACGCGATCACCACCTCGCTCGGCACCGCCATCGTCAAGTCCGTCGCCGAGCTCAGCAACGCGCATATCCGCCTGCGCTCGGCCAATCTGGCCGAGTGCGAGGCCCTCCTGGCCACCGGGCAGGCGGACATTTCTCTGACCTACCGGAGCAAGGAGGACGAGGCCGCGGCGACGCCGGAGTTCCTCTCCGAGATGGTCATCGGCGAGGACACGCTTCTGCCGGTCTGCGGGGCGCCCTACGCCCGCAACCTGATGTGGGGGTTCCACAACGGCACCCTGAAGGTGGTCGGCTATCCCGCCGACGTCTTCCTCGGCACGATCCTGGCCCGGCACGTGCTCATCCACCTGGAACGGCGGTGCGCGCTGGACGTCGTCACGGAAACGGCTCTGACGCCGGCGGCGCTTCAGCTGTCCAAGTCGGGTCTCGGGGTCGCCTGGGTGCCCGAAGCGCTGGCGCGGCCGGAGCTCGACCGCGGCGACATGGTCGACCTGAGCGGGGAGCTGGGTTGTGCCGACATGGAGCTGGTCGCGCGGCGGAGGGCAGCAACGCGGCATCCGGCCGTGCTTGATTTCTGGCGCAGCCTGATGGACATGGCGGACTCGCACCGCTTGGACGCGCGCGCAGCCGAGGTTTAGCCGCCGACTTGTCTAGGCCAATCTCAGCCTCGGCTTCGTTCGAGAGTTGTGGCAAGAATGCTCCGGCGCCTGGCGATGACTGACGGACATTGACCGTGATGGACTTGTCGGGTGCGGTGTCCACCATTGCCATTATTTCGAAATGAAACGGGATGCGGAGGGGAACATGAGCGAAGAGGCTGCGGTCAAGGAAGCGGACGAGCGGTTTTTCTCGGCGCTGGCCGCGATGTTCTCGGGCGATGTCGCACCGATGGAGAGCTTGTGGTCGCACGCCGACGACGTCGTCTACATGGGCCCGGTGCCGGGATTGCTCCACCGAGGATGGGCGGCCATCGACAGGGACTGGCTTCAGCAGGGCGGCATGAAGCTCGGCGGGTCCATCGAGGTCCTGGAGCGTCACGTCACGCTGGGCACGGACTTGGCCGTCGTCCACCACCTCGCGAAAGCAACAGGGCAAAACCCTGACAACACGGCCGGCCAGTTCACCATCCGCGGCACCAATGTCTTCCGCAAGGAGGGCGGCGCCTGGAAGCTCATCGCGCACCACTCGGACCCCTTGCCTTACGTGCGGGTCTAGGCAAGCTGGCATCGTTCTGTGTCGAGCTCAGCAATCTGAATAGCAACGGCAGGGAGGGTGTCACGTGCCGGATAGCCAGTTCACGCAAAACGATGTCCATCGCATCGTCGAGACCTTCCGCGAGACCTTGCTCGATATTCCGGAAGAGCGCTTCGACGACTGGCTGGCCCATTGGACCGAGGACGCCCGGCTCATGCCGCCGGGCATGGCCGACGTGGTCGGCCACGACGCGCTCAGACAGTGGATGCGCGACTGGCCGGCGATCAAGCGCTTCGAGATCATCGACACCGCTGTGGAGGGCGAGGGCGATCTGGCGGTCCTGACCTGCCACTTCATCCGCGTCCTGGCAGCCCCCGGCGGCGGGGAAAGCGAACAGTACGGCCGGCAAGTCCTGACGCTGCGCAGACAGCCGGACGGACGATGGCTGATCGCTGCCGCCATCTTCAATGCCGACCACCGCTCCGAAACGACATAGAAGGTTCGAATGCCGTCGCCTCAGTGCCACGCGGCCGACGCGCCGCGCCGGCTCGTCAGCAAGCCGCTTGCCGCAATCGCGCTCCTGCTTGCCATCACCATGGTGGTGCTCAGCGCTATCGGCGCCCGCGCAGACCAACCCAATATCACCATGATCCTCGCAACCGGCGGAACCATCGCCGGCACGCAAACGGCTGCCGGAGAGCCGGGCTACGTCGCGGGCAAGGACTCGGTCGCCAGTCTCATCGAGGCGGTTCCGGAGCTGAAGAAGATTGCCGATGTCGAGGGCAGGCAGGTCTCCGACATCGGCAGCCAGAACATGGATGCGAAGATCTGGCTCGAGCTGCTGCGCGCGACCAGCGAAGAGCTGGCGCGGCCTGACGTCGACGCCGTGGTGATCGCCCACGGCACGGACACCATGGAGGAGACGGCCTACTTCCTCAATCTGACGCTGAAGAGCGACAAGCCGGTGGTTCTGGTCGGCGCCATGCGGCCGGCCAATGCGCTCAGCGCCGATGGCCCGATGAACCTCTACAACGCCACGGTGGTCGCCGCCTTGGCGGAAGCGCGGGGCCGCGGCGTGCTCGTCGTGATGAACGACGAGATCCACTATGCCGCCGAAGTGACCAAAACCAACACCACCAACCCCGACACCATGAAGTCGCCGAACAGGGGACGGGCCGGCGTCTGCGACATCGGCGCCTGCGTATTCTTCTCTCCGACCACCAAGCGCCACACGACGAACAGCGCGTTCTCGATCGGCGACGAAGTCTCAACGCTGCCTTATGTGGCGATCGTCTATGGCCACGCCGGCATGACGGCCGCACCCATCAAAGGCGCCCTCGACGATGGCGCGAAGGGCATCGTGGTCGCCGGTGTCGGCGACGGCAACATGTCGGATGTGGCCCTGGACGCGCTCACCACGGCCGCCAAGACCGGCGTGGTCGTGGTGCGCAGCACCCGGGTCGGAAGCGGTGTCGTTCGGCGCGACATCGAAGTGGACGACGATACGCGGGGCTTCGTCGCCGCCGAAGAGCTCAACCCGCAAAGAGCCCGCATCCTGCTTCAGCTCGCGCTGATGAAGACCAACGACCCCAAGACCATTCAAGAGATGTTCCACGTCTACTGACCTGCGCGGCGCGGGGCAGGCGATACAGACAGAAACTCAAGGCTCGCGGGCTGCGATCACACGAATCTCGACGAGCGCCCCGATACGCCTCAAGCCGGCGACCTCGACGGCGGTCCAGGCCGGGTAGGGCTCCGCCAAATAGGAGAGGCGAACGCTGTCGAAGAGCGAGAAGTGATCGCGCAGGCCGACGTGGTAGCTGGTCATCTCGACCAGCGAATCGAAGGTCAGACCGGCTTCCGACAGAACGAGCCCGATCTTCTCGAAGGCATTGCGGAACTGATCCTCCGGGTCGGTTGGCATCTCTCCCTCGGGTCCGCTTCCCGTCACGCCGGTCAGAAAGAGATGATCGCCGGACAGCAGACCGGGAGACATCTTCGCCTGCTCAGCCGCCGCCCGGAACGCCGGCGGCACGATTGCGCGTTTGACCATGGTTTTTTCCTCGAGAAGGGACGGCAGTGTCCGTGGTCCTGCACGAGGGTGGCGATGCGGCGCAATACGCAAAAGACTACGCCGGCTTCGCGCGCGCCTTTTCGGAATCGGCCTTTCGCAACGGCCTCTTCACTCCCTCCGCAGCCGGTCCGGAAGAGGCGGACGAGCTCACCGAGACCTTCTATCGGCGTCTCGAAGCGCTCTTCGCGAGAGAGGCCGGCCAACACATCTTCGACAACCACTCCATGACCTTGGTGCTGCGCCGCCGCTGAGCGCGCTCTTGTCTCGCTTGGCCGCCTGCGTCAGCCCCTTTTCCGAAAGACAGCCGGCGACGCTCGGCGGTAAGGTCACGGTGATAGTTCCGACACGGCCAGGAGCGAGCCCTCATGACAGACGATCAGGCGCGTTCAAACCGCTCGACCGAAGGCATGGTCGACTACAATGCGCATTCCTCGGCCCAACGATCCGCGGTGGCCGGCCACGCCGCCACGATAAGCCAGCTCGTGCAGTCTATCGGGGCGGTCCGGCCGGAGTTCCGGCTCGCCGACTACGGCTGCGGCCCGGGCCTCAGCACGATCAACGTCGCGCGCCCGGCAATCGACGCCTATCGCATGCTTGACGGCGAAGGCCCCATCGCCGTCTGTCACGCCGACCTGCCCGGCAACGACTGGAACGCGCTCTTCACGCTGCTCTCCGGCCCGGAGGGCTATCTGGAAGGACAGAACGGAATCCGTCCGGAAGCGGCCGTGGGCTCCTTCTATGACCGGATGCTATCGGACGCGTCAGTCGATCTGGCAACCTGCTTTGCCGCAAGCCACTGGTTCTCCCACGCGGTCCATCTCGATGCACCCGGCACGGTCTGGTTCGCCGATCTGAAGGGGGAAGCACGCCGGGAGATGGCCACCCTTGCGCGTAACGACTGGGTGCGCTTGCTCACGCTCAGAGCGGAAGAGCTGCGGCAGGGCGGCTATCTGCTCGTGTCGACGCTGGGGTCGGTCCCAGACCCCGAGGAAGCGAACGGGGCGGCCGCATCGGGACGCGGCATCTACCGCGCCATCCAGGTCGCGGCGCAGTCGATGGCCGATGACGGTCTGCTCGACCAAGCCATTCTCGACCGCTTCGTCTTTGCCCTCTGGTTCCTAACCGAGGTGGAAGCAAAGGAGCCCATCGAGAGCGATCCGGACCTCTCGAAGGCCTTCGCGATCGAGCAGGTCACTGTTGTGCCTGCCCCAGCCAACGCAGACGATGTCTTCGGCGCCCTGATCGACGATCCGGCCGCCTATGCGCGGGCCTACACCGGCTATACCCGCGCCTTCGCCGATACCACGCTCCGCACCCAGCTCTTCGGTCCGGCGGCGAAGAATGGCGACGAGGCAGAGGCTCTAGCGAAGGAGTTCTACCGGCGCTTCGAGGCCCTCTATCGCGCGCATCCCGGGACGTACAGGTTCGAGCTCTGGCTCCTGACCGTCATTCTGCGCAAGCGGTGACGGACAGCGGGCACGAAGGGCGGTAGCGGCTGTGCGGCGTAAGGCCACTGTCACAGAAGCCCGAAGGTGTTGTTCAGGATTCGCTCCATATGGTCCAAGGATACGATATCCGGGTCGGCCAACGGCCGCTCGTGAACAGCCAGAGCGACCATCGTGGCGATGAAGGCCAGCGAGAAGACGGCGAGCGCCGCAGCGAGCGGCTTCGGCTTGTCGATATGGCAAAGCGTCAAAGCGACCTGGGTCAGGATGCCCAGAAAGAGGACGGCCGCCCATTTGAGCGGATCGCTATGCGTATCGGCGATGTGACGCCGGGTCGTGCGGGCTTCCCAAATGCGCTCATAGGCAGCCAGCATCGCCACTTCCGCAATGCCGCTTCGTGCATCGTCTTGTGGGAGGCTCAGGATTTCTCCTGCCACCAACTCAAGCGCCTGATCGGCGACGGTCGACCGCGCCCGGCCATCCCCGGACAGCTCCAGATCCAGGGTCGCATCGACGTATTCTCGTGTGGCCGACACGATGGGGGCACCGTCTTCGCCCAGGCCCCGGGCGATCTGCACGATGCTCTGAATGTTGGCGACTTCTTTCTCCAAGCTATGGTTGCTCTCTTGCACGCGCTGCCAGATGTCGTTGCCCAGAAAGGCCGCGAAGACCGCGAAGAGTATGCCGACCGACACGAAGTAGGGCGCAACGACGTCGCGAAACTGCTGAAAGAAGCCAGCCAAGGGCCCATGCTGCGTGACCACATACAGAACCACCGCCGACAGAGCGGGTATGAAGCACAGCCAGGCAACCAGAGCGAACAGGCTTAGCTCGAGAATAGTCTCCATCGTGAGGTTCTCCCCATCGCGCCAATCTTCTAGTTGACCTTAATATGAGTTTGGATTGGCAGGGGAATGCAAACGCCGCTAGTAGGGCTAACTCGCCGAGGGAATGCCGAACAGCAAGACAGCCAGGCAGAACAGCGCGACGGCGGCAAACAAAGCCATGTTTCGCTTCCGGTGGGGGAGGTCGCGGCCGCCATGGACGACCGACAGCGCGACGCAGGCCTGCACCAGGTAGAAGAGCGCAAAGGCCTGGGAGGCCAGCGTGATGATCCGGAACACGTCCAGGTTCCAGGTGATGCCGATGGCGACCACCGCTATCACGGGATAGGCGTGGCGAAGGCTGATGCGCCGGTTGGCGATCTCCTCGATCAGACCGGCACACCCCACACTATCGGCCACCGAGGCGCTGAACTGACTGGCGATGGCGCCGATGGTCAGCATCACCGGCAGGACGAGCGCGACCTGGCCGACCAGCGCGATGATGGCGGTAATGCCCTTGTCCTCGCCGAGCAGCGGGAACAGCACAGTCATCAAGATGAAGAACAGGATGTAGATGACCGTCGAGATCCACTGCGCATAGCGCATGGTCTTGATGCGCGTCTCCGCATCATAGCTATCGCCCATGAAGCGCGAGGTCTCGAAGCCCTGCACCACGATGAGCAGTCCGAGCAGGACCTGCACCGAGTTCAGGTCGAAGGGCTTGCCGGAGGGGTCGAGCTGCCAGCTTCCCGCCAGCAGCGCTCCTCCGTTGTAGACCAAGAGGCCGCCGAGCAGTCCGGCGATCACCGCGAGATTGATGCCGACAGCGTACTTCTCCACGCGCTCGACGCTGCTCAGGCCCTTGAAGAAGCCGAGGCTGCCGATCGCCGCGAGGATGGCCGAGGTGATCGCCTTGGCGAGGTCCGCATCGGTGATGCCGAAGCCGTTCAGCAGGAAGTTCGAGAGCAGCACCAGGTAGTAGGTGACGGAAACGAAGTAGGCGAAGGCGAGTACCAGGTGGGAGAGCCTCTCCAGCGACTCCTCGATGCGTGGCCCCTTGTCTTGGGCGGCGCTGGCCAGCAGCGGCTCGACGTAGCGGATGTTGAAGCGAATGGCCGCGCCGACCAGATAGGCGGCACCGATCAGGGCCGCCATCGCAAAGACGGACCAGTTGCCCACCTCGCCGGCGAGGAGCGGCACGGACACCAGGAAGCCGCTGCCGATGATCGAGGCAAGCGGTGTGACTGTCGCCTGCCAGGTGACCGAGGTTTGCAGCTTTCGCGAAAACAGCAGCGCCGCGACGACGACCGCCACCAGCACGACAACGACGTTGCTCAGCATGCGGACGGCTCCCGGTCGTGACCCCCTTACCCTGCCAACGACCGGCATGACGCGCGACGGCATCAGAGCTTGCGCATGGTGGAGTCGAATCGCACAGACTCTACCATGTCAGCTCAACGAGCGCTGCAGCACCTCCGTGCCATAGCGGGATAGCCAACACGACCGATCACAGCCTGGGGCAAACCCTCGATGCAGGACACAGCCAGACTCGCTTTGCTTTCGGCCTTCGAGCCCGAGTGGCACATCCTGCGGGATCGCTTGGAGGACGTCCGACACTACGAGTTTGCCAAGAAGCCCTTTGTCACCGGGACCTTGGCGGGAAAGCCTGTCGTCGCTCTTCTGTCCGGCACGTCGATGGTCAATGCGGTGATGACGACGCAGCTCGCCCTGGATCGCTTCAACGTGGAGGGCATCGTCGTCTCCGGCGTGGCGGGTGGCGCGGACCCTTCGCACGGGATCGGCGACATCGTCGTGCCCGAGCGCTGGGGCCAGTACCTGGAAATGGCCTTCGCCCGCGAAACGCAGGACGGCTACACGCTGCCGCCCTTTCTGACCTCCGAGTTTCCCAACTTCGGAATGATCTTCACCCTCAAGGCCGGCACCTTCGAAGAGCTTGCCGGCACGGGCAAGAGCCGGTTCTGGTTTCCTGCTGACCCGCACTACTTGGCAGCAGCAAGGCGGGTTGCCGAGAGGATAGCCCTCGCCAACAGCGATGATCGGGGACGCGTCCTCCATCGCGTGCCGAAGATGCATGTCGGCGGGGGCGGCGTCTCAGGCACGGCCTTCGTCGACAATGTCGCGGTGCGCGAATGGGCCCATGGCGCCTTCGGTGCCAAGTCGCTTGACATGGAAACCGCGGCGATTGCCCAGGTGGCCGACGCGCACGGCGTTCCCTTCCTGGGCCTCCGTGCCCTGTCCGACTTGTCGGGCGCCGACTCCGCGGGCAATCAGTTCGAGATCTTCATGGGCTTCGCAGCCGCCAACATCGCCGACGTGGTCACCGCTCTCGTTGAAGAACTGGCTTAGCGGGTGATGCCGAAAAACATGTCGGGTGGCATTGGGCATCTGCGACATGGCACCGAGCGCTAAACTCCCGTAAGATCGAAACCGACGTGCGATATGCGATCACAAACTATAACGAGACCGAGCGCCGCCGGCTGGAAGCCCTGGCTGCTCTGCTGGACCCTTTCACCTTCCAAAACTTGAAACAGATCGGCATTCGACCGGCCTGGCGCTGTCTCGAGATCGGCGCAGGCCTCGGCACCGTGTCGCTATGGATGGCGGAGCAGCTTGGAGCCCAAGGCGACGTCGTCTGCACGGATCTGCAGACCGACTTTATCGCCGACATCGAGCATCCGCTGATCCGCGTTGAGATGCGCGACATCACGCAGCCCCAGCCCGAGCTGGAACAGTTCGACCTGGCCGTCGTCAGGGCCGTGCATCATCACATCCCCGACCGCGACGCCGCCGCGCGCAACCTTGTCGGCACGGTGCGACCCGGCGGACACATTCTCTATGTCGAGCCCGATCTGCACTCGGTGTTCTGTGACGATCACCCGGCTTGGAGACGCCTGTGGCAGGCGTTTTTCCAATGGGGCGAGCGCCGCGATATCGACTATTACACCGGGCGTCGGGTTCCGGCTCAGCTCGCAGCGATCGGCATGGACATCCTGTCGGTTCGTGGCGAGACCATTCTGTTCAACGGCTCCGAGGCATCGAAAGCGGCGCGCGACCTCTATCGTGGGACGTTCGATGCGGTGGTGCCGCCGCTGTTGGACCAGGGTTTTCTTTCCAAGTCGGACAGCGAGGACGCCTACGCGCTGCTCGACAATCCCCAGGTCTGGCTGATGGGCCTCTGCTTTTTCGCCACCCACGCCCGCAAGCCACTGGCCTACGGCGCGGAACAAGAGGAACTCGCTTAGCGCTGCCCGGTCGAAGGCCCAGGCTTCAGCGCTTCGTAGTAGTGGTTCTCGCCTTCATCGACCTGCTCGCCCACAAGCTGCAGGCCAGACCCGGTGACGATGCGTCGGTACTCGTCCGCCCCAAGGGACAGTGACGGCTGACCGGTCAAGAAGTCATCCCAAGCGCAAATCTGGCGCGGCGCGGAAAACAGCAGGCGGCCCCCTGGTTTGAGCGCGGCGGCCATTCGGGGAATGAGGTCCCGCTGACTGTCCTCGGGCAGCAAGAACAGGAGCCCGATGGCCAGCACCCCGTCGAATGCCCGGTCGAAGACCCGGCTGCGTTCAACCGGCTCGCACGCGACCTCCACATTGGGAAAACGTCGCCGGAATGCCGCAACCATCGCCGGAGAGGCGTCGACCGCCGAGACAACGAAGCCCTCGCCGATCAGGGCCGCCGCCAGCGGTTCGCCTGATCCGGCGCCGACATCGAGTACCGCGCCACCCGCAGGAAGCGATGCCGCCCATTGCCTGACCGTAGCGAGACCGATTTTCGATCTGGCGGACCTGTACACGTCGGCAACGGCGTCCCAGCCATTCGACGGGTCTACGGTCAAAGAACGGCCTCCCTCGCGAAGAACTCTGCGCTTTCCCCTGATATGCCAAGCCACGCCGGGGGCTGAAAGACCCCGAGGAAGCAAAGCATGAGATTCGACGAAGAGTCAGCCGCTCTATCGGTCAGTCACCTTACTGGGGCCAGAGCGCCGTCTCTGGGTGGAACTGCGACCAGGCGAACCAGAAGGCCTCATGGCTGCCTATGTCCGAGCCGTCCGCGTCGACGGCTCTGATGCCGCCGGCATCGAGCTCAAGGCGAACGTTCTCGAAAACGATCTCTTCGCCTCTCGTCAGCGCCGCCATGGCCGTGCTGCGCTGAAACGCGACCGGCTTGCCGGACGCGGTGATCGCGCCGATGACGTCCTCATGCACCGGTAGGCGCGGGTCGACATCGCCGATGGGGAAGATCGGTCCGTCCGCATCCCGGCCGTTGCGGAAATCGGGATCGCGGCCCAGCGCCAGCCGTTCGACCAGCACCGTCGTGTCCGGGTGATCCCGTTTCCAGCGGCCCCAGTCGGTCGTGACGACCGTGGCCTGCTTGAGCTGGAGGCCCTTCTCCGCGAGCGGGCCCGTCACCGCGTGCCCCAAGAAGGTATCGAACACAGAGTAGGTGTTGAGGTCGTACATGACCTTGTTGGAGCGGATGAGCAGCCCCGAGGTACGCAGGATCGGTCGCTCGATACGCGCGGGCAGCTCGTCGGTGAAGTAGGCTTGGGCGGCCCCGCAAAGGGTGCAGTAGGGAATACCGAGATCGCGTCCGCCCAGGGTATCGTTGACCATCTCGCGCACCTCCATGATGCGCCGCGGATAGGCCCGCGATTCCCCGTTGATCGTGATGCCGAAGACGACGTCGTCGTCCTTCAGCCAGGTGGCATCTTCCGCGCTGGAGACCTCCGGGTTGTCCGAAGCGGGGATGCAGTTGCAGACCTCTTCGGTCTCGTCGTGGGCGCGATCGTCGATCAGCACGCCGCCCCAGGACACGAGCCGCCAGTCGATATCGCCTTCGACGAAAATCCGGTCCCAGCCCGGAATGATGCTGGTGTAGATCGAGCGCTTCACCTCGAGGTAGTCGGGCGGCGCCGGGATATCCCAGGCGATGAGATGGTCGGTCACGACCCCCCAGGGGTGCAGCGTGCGCAAGTCCTTGCCCAGCAGGTCGGAGGCCGCGGAGGCGAGGAGGGCGTTCAGCTCGACCCCGCCGGCGAAGCGCATCAGATCGCTGATCAGCCAGGTAAGTCGAGGGTCTTTGGACTCCGAGACTTCCGTCAGCGCCGCGGTCTGGTCCGGTCCCCAGCCCGACTGAGCCACGCTGTCGACGAAGGCCACCTTGACCGCCGCCTTCAAATCCTCGGACAGCGGACCTTCGGGGACAGCCGGCGGAGTACCGAACTGCTCGATCACGTAGTCGGGCAGCGCTGCCGCGTCCTCGGCGCGCAGCCTATCGGACCAGACCAAGGAAAGCGTGGCCAACAGCCCGGCCAGGACCATGCGGGATTGCGCGCTCACTACCCTTGCCATGACTGCACCTTTCGCCTCCCAGTTTCATTGTTGGACGGACAAGCCGCCGAAGCGCCTGCCTCTGCACGCGCAGCGCAGGGTTCGAACCGTCTGCGTTTCGAACGAAAGACGGCGCCGATTATGTTAAAGCCGATATGGCCTCACCGCACCGGGTCCCCAGTCACGATTGCATCAGCAGTTGGTGAACAGAGGCGTTGGGGTTCTCTCTAGGGGAGGGGTGAGCGCGGCCGCCGTCTCGCGCAGGATGCGCTGCAAAGGCGCAAGCATTCTCTTTGCACTGCGCGGATCTGGCGACTATTGCTCTGGTTTCTGTGCCGTCGAGCAAAGCGAGGCCATGGTGAATCCCGTCTTCTACTTCGAGATTCCGGTGACGGATATGGATCGCGCCGTTCGCTTTTACGCGACCGTGTTCGAGCTCGAGCTCACCCGGCAAACAATCGACGGCTACGACATGGCCCTGTTCCCGCGCGTAGACGATGCGCCAGGCGCGTCTGGAGTGCTTGCGGCAGGCGATGTCTACGTCCCCTCGAAATCCGGCGTTGTTCTCTACATCGACGTGCCTGACATCGACTCAGTCCTGTCGCGCGCTGCGGCGCACGGCGGCGCCGTGCTCTACGAGAAGAAGGACATTGGCGACGCCGGATTTGTCGCTGAGATCGAGGACAGCGAAGGCAACCGAATTGGATTGACCTCCCCAAACCGTTAGTGCGGCTGAACCTTGGCTCACGCCGTGAACCGAGCCGGGTGCTGGCATCGTCAAATTGAGCGACAGCCGTCTCGCCCATCTCGTCGCGCTCGATAGGCTGCGAATAGAGGTGGCCTGCCGGGCCGAAGCAGCAACACGTCCGCCTTCGCGTCTTCGACGCGACGGCCTTGAAGGCTGGCGGGCCATGCGCGAGGAAAATGCGAACTGTTCCTTCGCCATCGCACTACGATCGGAGTGAGCCCTCAGTCAGAAGCCAAAGGCCTCGTGGTCTGAGCCCCTTGGGGGCCTCGTTCAAAACGAGAGTCCTCGGGTTTCATAGCTGATGGGTTGGAGGTTGGCGAGCGCGGTGAGGATGGTTTCGCGGGTGGTGGGCAATGTGATCTCTATTGTAAGTCGGGGTCTGGCGAACACCCAGGCATGCTGTCATCGACCGCGGTAACGACGGCTTTCACCACTCTACCCAGATCAGTTTCGGTGAAGCCATGCGCAGCGACCGTAAGATCAAGACCAACTTCCTCATCGACACATACTGCTTGCGTGGGTTCCGAGCCACTCGGTCCACCAATCTTGAAATCGTATGCTTGGCCGATGATTAGCGGCCTCGAACTATCAATAATCCAAGTCCCACGGCGGGTGACATAAATCCAAAACTCAATATCGCCCTCTACCACCGTAGCGCTCAAACGCAGACTCTGGATGGTTTCCGATGGAAGACGAACTCGTCGGCCAAATGCGGTAACGCTTTCCCGGCCATCCTCTTTACCATATTTGCCCCGAACAAACAGCTTTTCGGTGAATGCCTGATCCACATAACGCTCAAAAGATATCTCTCTTGTATTCGGAACCTCATAGCCAAGAGAGATCTGCCTATCTCTAGAAATAAGAGCATCAAAGTAAAACCATGGGATTTCATAATGCTCGTCCTGCGTGCGCGAACGCAAAAGACCAAGAGAAATCAGCCTACTCATGTCTTCTTTCGTGACCGTACCAATAGCTTCTTCAATCTCTGCATCCGAAAGAACCCGTTTCCCGTTCCTCTTTGTGAAGTCGACAAGGTCTTGAATCCGTGGGAAGTCTCCAACCAAAACTTCAAGCTTCTCAAGGGCAAGAAGCTTTCGCCCCATCAAGAGCGACTCCTGCTGGAACAGATGACGACGACGCCAGTTAGCGCCACCTTCGCGTTCAACCTGATCACGCTCATACTCAATAACTTTTCTAAAGTACTGAATGTAATCGCGCGGCGTTGGGGCTCCCGAAGCATCTCGTAGAGCACGAAGGATCCAGTCAGACGGCCTTCTAGGCTCACCACGATCTGGCAGAGCATTGCTGACGAGCAACACGCCGACAAAATCCTCAACAGATACTCTGTTTTTTAGAGCTGAGTTTTTCTCATAGCACATCGCATTCATCAAATCTCCATTATCCGCAAAACGCGATGCTATCACTTTCTGGAGTTCAAATAATGTCCAGATTAGATCGATTCGGCGAGCAACAAGGTGGCTGAATTCCGGTATCCCACGCTTCGAGAGGGCCACCCATACATCATTCTTAAGGAGCAACTTGACCTTGAATCCATATCTGGGCTGCTCGCTTCCAATATCATCACGCACTATAGAAAGTAGCGCATGTAAGGAGAGGAGCTCCAGATCACGGTTGCCGTCGAACAGAATGTCGGTGCGATCCACAGCGAACCAAAGCCAAACTTTTTGCTTCTCCGCCAGCTCGGAAAGGAACCGAATGCAAGCGCGCTCGGACTTGCGCATTAGTGTGGCGCTGTCAGTTTCTCGCTCTGTCGGTTGAAACTCTATCGACCCAATACCCTCCATCTCTGCCTTAGCGGAAAACTCTATATTCTTACTTAGGTCCACAAGAAAAGAAACAATACGATTTCGGCGACCAGCCATTTCCTGATTTTCGAGAAATCCAGTGTCATGCAGGACATTCTCTATTTCAGAAAAATCAATATCAATTTCTTTTTTTTTACCCAGAGGTATGCCTTCGTCGCCAATAAGAGAAGCCAGATACCCTTATGTGCTTCAATGCTCAATGGCTTCAGGGCAGCTCTCGGTGGCAACAGATACTGATCCTTCGCAGCGTCAACATGGATCACTCGCACATCTTCGGGCAGTTCATTCCTTCCGATTCCGAATGAGTGTCTGAGAATCTGACTTTTTCCACTACCTTTGGCTCCTACAAAAATATCATGGGTGTCCTCTGCGAAGGCACGCCAAGCCTTTGTTTGCAGAAAAGCAAATCCAGCATCGTCGCGCCTCTCAGCAATTCCGGTTCCAATTCGAATAGAAGAGAGAATTTCGATCTTTTCATCAACAGTGAGCGGCTTGTCCGTTAGGCTTCTCTTGCCGTCTACAAACTCCACTGCGGGCTTGCCGTCTTGATTGATTGTCCTGAAGACCTCCGAAAAGTCCTCTTCGATCCAGGCCCTTAACGTCTTGCCGCCAGCCTCGGCCGCTATTGTGCTCCCGCTTATTGAGCGCCTACGATACTCGTGACCCACTTCTTCGAGCGTCGCACTCTTCCGCCCTAGTAGGCTGAATTCAATTGCCGCCTTGAGCCGTTCTTGAACGATCATCCTTCGACCTCCGTTGACAGGAAGTCTCTTCGGACACGCGCTCAAACGCAAGAATCTAGTCGCGACTCTATAGACTTATCCAGTTCGCCACGATCAAACCGGCAGCCGTCGAGCGCGCGCCCGACGGCGGTAGATTAAGCGCAAGCCGCGGCCGGCGACCTCGAGGGAATCGCCAGCAAGAACCCATCCTTCGAGCGGATCAGTGGGCGGGCGGCGATGGAGAGCAGCGAAGGGCGTTGGGAAACAACGCCGCGCTCTTGCCCGACCCGAGACATAGGTGACGTTTCGTACCGGACACATGGGTAACACTTTTGGTGCTTTGGCCGGAGGTGTTGATGCCGTGGAAGGAGTGTTCGG
>JANQIA010000317.1 GCA_028282405.1 Rhodovibrionaceae bacterium | reverse complement strand
AACAGCCTCCTCGCCATCGAGGCCGAGCTCACCCACACCCGCTTCTTCTCCGAGAGCGATCTCGACTCCACCGACCAGCGCGGCGCCGTCGAATACAGCCGGCAGGGCACCCGCGCCAACTTCGGCCTCAACGCCGAGTTCGTCCGCAACACCACACGCGAAAGCGAGCTCGACGACACCGGCCGCATCGACCGCTCCGTGCGCCGAACCTCCTGGGCCGGCGGGCCCTCCTTCACCTACCTCACAGGACCCCTCTCCCGCATCGAGACCAGCGCCAGCGCAAACCGGGTGACCTTCGGAAGCGACGAGTTCGACGACTTCACCAACTTCGCAGGGCAGCTCGCCTACATCCAAAGCATCACCCCAAGGGACGAGGTCGGCCTGGTCTTCTCCGCAAGCCACTTCGACAGCGAGGACACCCAGAACACAGAGGCCGAAAACTACAGCCTCTCCGCGCGCTGGAGCAGAACCCCGAACGACCGCTTCGCAAGCTCCATCGATGTCGGGCTGCGCCTAACAAACTCCCGCTTCGACGAACCCGACGGACGCCAGAACGAGACCAACATCGGCTTCAATCTCAGTGGACAACTCGACTGGCAGTTCGATCAGGGTGAGATCAGCGCCTCGATCCTCAACGCCGCAGAACCCTCATCCGACGGCTCCCTCAGACAGAGAACACGCGCACAGAGCACCGTCACATACCGCCTCACAGAAAGGCTCTCAGCCCTTTTCAGCGCAACCGCGGAACGCAGCGAAGACATCGACGCCGCAACGGACGAGGACGGGGAGCGCTTCTTCTTCTCCCTAAGCCCAAGCCTCTCCTACAGGCTGACCGAACGCTGGCGCCTCTCAGGACGATACCGCTTCAGAGGACAGGAACTCGACAACTCAGACCTCGCCCTCTCAAACGCCGTCCTCGTAACCCTCACATACAACACCATACCCTTCACGTTCTGAGCGCTCGAAGGCAGGCGGCGGGCAAAGAAATGGCCCGATGCCTTTGGCGGCTCGGGCCTCAAGTCTGAAGGGAGATTTCCATGCCTGATAGAAGCTAGTCGCTCAGGCAGATCCCTTGCATGATCCAGGTCAATTTCAGACCTGAAGCCAAGCGCGGCTAGCCAACCGCGATCTTCTTGGCCACGCAATCCGGCGCCGACGAACGCGGCCGCCAGCGGGCCAGGACCCGTTCGAGCAGAAGCGCGCACAAGATGCCGAGCAGCATGCCCGCTACGTTGGCACCGATGTCCGCCAGCTCTTGCGTGCGGCCGGGCACGGCACCCTGCGCAAGCTCCATGGCAATGCCGAATGCGATCACCGCCGTCCCCAGCGCCAGCTTTGCCAGCGGCGTCATCAGCGCAGTCGCCGTGAAACCAAGGGCCGCATAGGCGAGGCCATGACCGATTTTGTCACCGACGTGGATACCCTGGGGAATGGGGATTTGAGGCGAAAGCGAAAGCCACGCGACCAGCAGCAGGCCCAAACAAAAAGCTGCGCGCAGCAGCCACCACAGATATGTTGTGCCCTTCACAGCGTCGTCCTCTTGAGCGCCTTGCAACGGGTTACGCCGCTCTCCTGGCGGCGACAGAAGCCCTAGCGGCAAAGTAAGGCAAAAGCGTGTAGGCTCGCCTAACGCGGCAAATGCGGCAAGAGATTGAAAAAAGAGGAAAATGCGCGGCTAGAGGCCCTTGCTGCCGCGCGCGATTGCGACGACGCCGGTCCGCGAGACATCGACCATACCGAGCGGCTTCATGAGGTCGATGAAGGCGTCGACCTTCTCCGAGCGGTGATGCATCTCGAACACGAAGTGATCGAGGCCGGCATCCACGACCTCGGCCTTGAATATGTCGGCAATACGCAGCGCCTCGACGCGCTTCTCGCCGGTGCCGACCACCTTCACCAGCGCCAGCTCGCGCTCGACGTAGGGGCCGAGACGGGTCAGGTCGCTCACCTGATGCACCGGCACCAGGCGGCCGAGCTGAGCCTTGATCTGCTCCAGGATCATCGGCGTTCCGCTGGTGATGATGGTGATGCGCGAGAGGTTGCGGTCCGGATCCACCTCGGTGACCGTCAGGCTTTCGATGTTGTAGCCGCGGCCGGAAAACAAGCCGATGACCCGCGCGAGAACGCCCGGCTCGTTGTCCACCAGCACGGCCATCACGCAGGACTCTTCTTGGGTTTCTATCGGTGACATTGTTCTTGCTTTTCGTTTCAGAAACGGGCGCGCGAGGGAAGGCCGCCGCCCCGGCCCCAAGGACCGGGTGCGGCCAGCGGCTCAGAGGGCCGTCAGGGCCCCTTAGACCAGGACCATGCCCTCTTCGGAAATGGGCTTCTCGACCTTGTCGTTCGGTCCCAGCAGCATCTCGTAGTGCGCCGCCCCCGACGGAATCATCGGGAAGCAGTTCTCCTCCTGCGCCACGCAGCAGTCGAAAATGACCGGCTCCGGCGTTTCGATCATCTGCATGATCTTCTCGTCCAGCTCATCGGGGTGCTGGGCGCGCAGGCCGACAGCGCCGAAGGACTCGGCGAGCTTGACGAAGTCGGGCAGCGAGGCCGTGTAGCTCTCCGCATAGCGGCCGCCGTGCAGCAGCTCCTGCCACTGGCGCACCATTCCCATCCACTGGTTGTTGACGATGAAGACCTTCACCGGCAGGCGATACTGGGCGAGGGTCGACATCTCCTGGATGTTCATCAGGATCGAGGCCTCGCCGGCGACGTCGATCACCAAGGCGTCGGGATAGGCCACCTGAACCCCCATCGCCGCCGGCAAGCCGTAGCCCATGGTTCCGAGCCCACCCGACGTCATCCAGCGGTTCGGCTCCTCGAAGCCGATGTACTGGGCCGCCCACATCTGGTGCTGACCGACTTCCGTGGTGAAATAGACGTCGCGCTCTTTCGTCAGCTCATGCAGCCGCTTGATCGCGTGCTGCGGCTTGATCGCAGAGCCCGTCTGCTCGAAGTGCAAGCAGTCGCGGCCGCGCCACTGTTCGATCTGCGTCCACCAGTCCGCCATGGCCTTCTGGTCCGGCGCGTAGGACTTCGCCCGCCAGATATCCAGCAAATCGCCAAGCACCTCTCCGGCGTCGCCGACGATGGGCACATCCACCAGGACGTTCTTGTTGATCGAGCTCGGGTCGATATCGATGTGGATCTTCTTCGAGTTGGGCGAAAACTCATCGAGCCGGCCGGTCACGCGATCGTCGAAGCGGGCGCCGACGTTCAGCATGACGTCGCAATTGTACATGGCGAGATTGGCTTCGTAGGTCCCGTGCATGCCCAGCATGCCCAGGAACTGCCGGTCGGAAGCCGGGTAGACGCCCAGGCCCATCAGCGTGTTGGTGCAGGGCATTCCGGTCATGCGCACGAACTCGCGCAGCCGGCGGCTTGCCTCCGGGCCGGCATTGATCACCCCGCCCCCGGCATAGACCACCGGACGCTTCGCCGCCGCCAAAAGCGCCGCCGCCTCCTCGATGCGGCCACGGTCGCCGCGGGTCTGCGGCTGGTAGCTCAAGCGCTGGGTCCGCTCCTTGGGGAGGTAGCTGCCCTTGCCCTGCAGAATGTCCTTCGGCAGGTCGACCACCACCGGGCCCGGCCGGCCGCTTTGGGCCACATAGAAGGCCTCGTGCATGATGCGCGGCAGGTCTTCCATGCGCTTGACCAGGTAATTGTGCTTGGTGCAGGGGCGCGTGATGCCGGTCGTGTCGGCTTCCTGAAAGGCGTCGTTGCCGATCAGATGGGTCGGCACCTGCCCGGTCAGGCAAACGACGGGAATGGAGTCCATCAGCGCGTCGGTCAGGCCGGTCACGGCATTGGTCGCGCCGGGGCCGGAGGTCACCAGCACGACGCCGACCTTTCCGGTCGAGCGGGCATAGCCCTCGGCGGCGTGAACCGCGGCCTGCTCGTGGCGGACGAGAATGTGACGCAGCGCGTTCTGCTTGAAGAGCGCATCATAGATCGGCAGGACCGCACCGCCGGGATAGCCGAAAACGACGTCGACGCCTTGCTCGACAAGGGCCCGGATAACGATCTCCGCGCCCAACATCTGCTCTTCGGCATCAGACTCCTCGGCCGTCTCGGCTGTCTTCTTCAACATTCTCGTCGTCCTCATATGCCGGCCAGCTTGCACCTGCTGTCGGCCGGCTTGTTTCTATTGCGACGCAGCATAACCCATTCCGGGCCGTCAGGAAACGAGCCAGATGTCAGGAAGTTGCTGTGCCACCCCGCAAAACGGCGCTCACGTTATCCCCGACCGGCGCCCGAGGTCAACAGAAACTGGCGAATTTTCGGAAAGATTTCGTCGCACCTGATTTGCAAATCTTCCGTTTGAAGCTCTGCAAAAGATGCTTTCTGTCTCAAAAGCTGCGTGCGCTGCCACGTCATCTGACGCTTCGCGTAGCGTCGCGAGGCTCTCTGCGCGGCAGAAACCGCCTCGTCGAGAGACAGCGCGCCGGTGAGATGCGCGGCAAGCTCCGGAACGCCGAGGGCTTTCATAATCGGCCGGTCGCTCGGATAGCCCCTGCGCAGCAGCGCTGCGACCTCCTCCAAGGCGGCCTGCTCCATCATCGAGAGAAAGCGGCCATCGATCGCCGCATAGAGCCGCTCGCGGTCGGGCATCAGGGACACCGTCAGGAAGCGATAAGGCGCCGGTTCTGCCGAGCTTTCCTGCTGCCAGGCGCTGAGCGGCCGGCCGCTGCTCTCCAAGACCTCGACGGCCCGGAGCAGGCGCTGGCTGTCTCCAGGCGGGATACGCTCGTAGCTCGCCGGGTCGCCGCTTGCCAGCCGTTCGCGCAGGGCCTCGTTGCCGAAGCGCCGATGAAAGCGCCGGACCCGCTCGCGTACGGCCGGCGAGACTGCCGGTATCGGGCTCAGCCCGGACTCCAGCGCCTTGAGATAGAGCCCGGTCCCGCCCACCACGACGGGCA
>JANQIA010000289.1 GCA_028282405.1 Rhodovibrionaceae bacterium | reverse complement strand
GGCCCGCGCTTGGCCGCCGATACGGGCCAGAACTTCGCCGGCCTTCACCCTCTGGCCCTCGGCCACCTTGGCTTCCAAGACGAGGCCTTCGTTCATCATACGGAATGCCGCAAGGGCCGCCGGCAGGCCGGCGATGCAGCCGTCGCGCCGCGCCCTGAGCAGGGCATGCGCCGTGGCGCCCGGTGGCACCACGCTGTCGCTGGTGATGTCGCCGCGCCCGCCGAGGTCCTCGCGCAGCGCCGCCTCCAGGATGGGCTGGACCAGGAGCCAGGGCGGAAAGGGCGGCGCCTGCTGCGCCTCGTGCTTGGTGTCACCGTGCAGGGTCATGTCATCCAGCGGCATAGAGCGGCGGCCCTTCGTTGCTTGCCGTGAGGTCCGATAGGGTCAGTGAAATGTGGCGCGACCAGCTCTCGCGGGTCATGGGGTAGTCGCGGCGGAAGTGCGCGCCCCGGCTTTCCTCGCGGCGCAGGGCCGCCTGCGCCACCAGGCGCGCGGCGAGCAGCATGTTGCGCGTTTCGAGCCAGGTTCTGATCTCGGCGGCATCGCCGCTCTCTTGTCCTGGCGCCGGCAGACGGTCTTGAAGCACCTGCAGCTCGGCAATGACGGCGTCCAGCTCCGGCGCTGCGCGCTCGACACCCAGCGCTTGCCCCATGACCGCGCGGAGCGCGGATTGCAGCTCCAGGCAAGGCCCGGCGCAGCCAGGGGGTGCCAGCTCGGGTGCCGGCAAGCTGGATTCCAGCGCGTCGCGACGCTCGCTTGAGAGAATGTCTTCTGCGACCCGCCGGCCGAAGACGACGGCTTCCAACAGGGAGTTGCTGGCCAGACGGTTGGCGCCATGCAGTCCGGTGGTGGCGACCTCGCCGCAGGCCCAGAGACCGGGCAGGCTGCTGCGGCCCTGCGCGTCGGTCAGCACGCCGCCCATGTGGTAGTGCAGCGCGGGAGTGACCGGCACGGTCTCGGCAAAGGGATCGAAGCCGGCGGCGCGGCAGGCGGCCACGGCCTGCGGGAAGCCGTCCGCGCCGCGCTTGGCGAGCGCGGGGCGCAAGTCGAGACGGATGTCCTCGCCGCGCTGGCGTCGCCGCCAGACGGCGCGGGCCACCACGTCGCGCGGCGCAAGCTCGGCCAAGGGGTGCTCGTCGAGCATGAAGCGATGGCCGTCGCCGTCGACCAGCAAAGCGCCGGCCCCGCGCAGCGCTTCGCTCAACAGCGGCAGGCGCCCGGCGGCGGCCGGACCGGTCAGCAGCGTGGTGGGGTGGAACTGGGCGAACTCCAGGTCGGCCAGCAGAGCGCCCTGGCGGGCCGCCATGGCCAGGCCGTCTGCGGTGGCTTCCGGCGGATTGCTGGTCGCCGGCCAGAGCGCACCGCTGCCGCCGGGCGCCAGCACCACGGCTGGCGACCGAAAAAGGCGGCAGACGGCGTCCGGCCCCACAGCCCAGAGCCCACGCAGCGGGCCCTCACCCAACGCGAGATCGACAGCCATGGTGCTGTCGTGAACGGTAATGTGCTCGGCGTCTTGAACGGCTTTGGCCAAGGCCGCCATCAGATGCCGGCCGGCCGCATCGCCGCCGGCATGGAGAATGCGATGCCTGCCGTGCGCGCCTTCCATGCCGAGCAGCAGGCGGCCTGTCGCATCGCAATCGAAAACGACACCGTGCCGCTCCAGGAAGCCGACGGCCTCTGGGCCCTCTTCGGTGACGCCGGCTGCGACCTCGGCATCGCAGAGGCCGGCGCCGGCCACCACCGTGTCGGCGGCATGCTCGGCGGGACTGTCGTCTTCCGCCACGCAGGCGGCGATGCCGCCCTGTGCCAGCAGGCTGGAGCCACCGTAGAGCGTGGGCGTCTTGGTGACCAAGAGCACGCGCAGCGGCGCGAGCGCCAGAGCCGTCGTCAGTCCGGCCAAGCCCGAGCCCAGAACGATGACGTCGGCGCTTGGGCCGTCCTGCCTGTCGTCTGTCGCGCGCTCGGTCACTGCTTGGGTCGGCCGACCGCCAGCATGCGTTCGACCGACAGGCGGGCGCGTTCGGCCATCTCGGCCGGAATCTCCACGCGCGGCTCCAGAGTCTGCAACGACTCCAGGATCTTCGGCAGGGTGATTGTCTTCATGTGGGGGCAGAGATTGCAGGGCCGCACGAACTCCACTTCCTCGACCTCGGCGGCGACGTTATCGCTCATCGAGCACTCGGTCAGCATCAGCACCCGCTCGGGTTTGCGCTCATGCACGAAGTTGATCATCTGCGCCGTTGAGCCGACGAAGTCGACCGCCTCCTGGACGTCCGGCGGGCATTCCGGGTGGGCGATGACGACCACGTCGTCGTAGCCCTCGCGGTAGGCTTCGATCTCGCGCGGCGAGAAACGCTCATGCACCTCGCAGCGGCCGTTCCAGGAGATGATCTTCACGTCGGTCTGCTTGGCGACGTAGCTCGCGAGGTACTCGTCGGGCAGGAAGATGACCTCGTCG
>JANQIA010000277.1 GCA_028282405.1 Rhodovibrionaceae bacterium | reverse complement strand
ATGGCGTCGACCGACATGAAGTAGCGGGCCTCGATGCCGTTGGCGAGCGCCACGACCTCACCCTTTTCGTCACGCAGGGTCACGCGTGGCTTCAGATCGTTGCCGCGCGGCTGCTGCTTCCAGTCGATGACCACGCGGTTGGAAATGCCCGTGGTCTCGTCCATCACCTCGCGCATGGAGATGCCGTCGACCAGATCGACGTAGTTCGCCGTGCCTTCCTTCTCGGTGATGATGGGGATGGTGTAGGGGTCCCATTCCGCCATGCGGTCGCCCTTGGTCACGGTCTGGCCCTCGTCGACCAGGAGGCGTGCACCGTAGGGCACCTTATGGATGGCCCGCTCGCGCCGGTTATCGTCCCGCAGCACGATCTCCAGATTGCGGCCCATGACGATGTTGACGCCTTCGGAGTTGGCGACGACGTTGCGGTTGCGGATCTCGACCAGCGCGTCCTGCGAAGCCTCGACGCTCGACTGCTCGGCACCACGCTGGGCCGCACCACCGATGTGGAAGGTCCGCATGGTCAGCTGGGTGCCCGGCTCGCCGATGGACTGCGCCGCGATCACGCCGATCGCCTCGCCGATGTTGACCTCGGTGCCGCGGGCCAGGTCGCGCCCGTAGCACTTGCCGCAGATGCCGCCCTGCGACTCGCAGGTCAGGGCCGAGCGAATCTGCACGCTGTCGATGCCCGCCGTCTCGATGGCCTCGACTTCGTTCTCGGCGATCAGCTCGCCGGCCGAAACCACCACCTCGCCGGTCAGCGGATGGACGACATCCTGGGCTGCGGTGCGGCCCAGAATGCGGTCGGCCAACGGAACGATGACGTCGCCGCCCTCGATCACCGCGCGTGCGGTCAGACCGTTGGTGGTGCCGCAGTCCTCTTCGATGATGATGGCGTCCTGCGCCACATCGACAAGACGGCGGGTGAGGTAGCCCGAGTTGGCGGTCTTGAGCGCCGTATCGGCCAGCCCTTTCCGCGCGCCGTGGGTCGAGTTGAAGTACTCGAGCACGGTCAGGCCTTCCTTGAAGTTCGAGATGATCGGCGTCTCGATGATCTCGCCCGACGGCTTGGCCATCAGGCCCCGCATGCCGGCGAGCTGCTTGATCTGCGCTGCCGAACCACGGGCGCCGGAGTGCGCCATCATGTAGACCGAGTTGATGTTGCGGCCTTTCTTCTCGGCCATGGCTTTCATCATCTCGTCAGCCACCTTGTCGGTGCACTGCGACCAGACGTCGACCACCTTGTTGTACTTCTCACCACGGGTGATCAGGCCGTCCTGATACTGCTGCTCGAACTCCTTGACCTGGTCCTGCGCCTCTTCAACCAGGCCGGTCTTGGTGTCCGGAATGATCAGGTCGTCCTTGCCGAAGGAGATGCCGGCGCGGCAGGCCTGGCCGAAGCCCATGGCCATGATGCGGTCGCAGAAGATGACCGTCTCTTTCTGACCGCAGTGGCGGTAGACGACGTCGATCACCTCACTGATCTCACGCTTGGTGAGCTGCCGGTTCAGCAGGTCGAAGGAGACCAGCGGCGACTGAGGCAAAACCGAGCCCAGCATCATGCGACCGGGCGTCGTCTCGACCTGCTCGATGCGGATCTCCCCATCGGGACCCATGTTCTCGCGCCGCACCTTGACCTTGGCATGCAGGCTCACGGCGCCTGCGTGCAGGGCGTGCTCCAGCTCGCCCATGTCGCCGAAGACCATGCCTTCGCCCGGCTCGCCCTCAGCCTCCATCGACAGGTAGTAGATGCCGAGCACGATGTCCTGCGAGGGGACGATGATCGGCTTGCCGTTGGCCGGGCTGAGAATGTTGTTGGTCGACATCATCAGCACGCGGGCTTCGAGCTGCGCTTCCAGCGACAGCGGCACGTGAACCGCCATCTGGTCACCGTCGAAGTCGGCGTTGAACGCCGTGCAGACGAGCGGGTGAAGACGAATGGCCTTGCCCTCGATGAGGACCGGCTCGAACGCCTGAATGCCGAGACGGTGGAGCGTCGGAGCACGGTTGAGCATCACCGGGTGCTCGGTGATGACCTCCTCGAGAATGTCCCAAACCTCGGGCCGCTCCTTCTCGACGAGCTTT
>JANQIA010000237.1 GCA_028282405.1 Rhodovibrionaceae bacterium | reverse complement strand
AGCCTCGTCAGAGGCGACATCCGGGGTCCATGGAGAAGCCGGCGCTGGCCGATGAATGGACCCCGGCTCGCGGGCTTCGCCCTTGGCCGGGGTGACAGTCGGTGTCGCGGCGCTATCCGCCTGTCAGCGCTTTCGGGTTGCTGATGGCGACGCGGGCTTCCACGTCGCGCTTGAGAGCGGCGTAGGTCTCGGTCGAGCCGCCGCCTTTCCCGCCCCGCAACGCAGCCACCAGACGTGCGGCCGCCTCGCCGTCGACTTGCTCCGCGGGAGCCGCCAGCTCCCGGCCAGCCATGCCGAGCGCGTTGGCGATCATCAGCGCTTTGAAGCGCGCCTCGCCGTGCAGGCCGGGCGCCAGCTCTTCGCGCAGCACCCGCAGGCACTCGGCGATCAGCGCCTCGGCATCGGGCCGGTCACGCATGGGCGGTCCCCCAGCGCTCCGGCGGGGTCATGTCGAGCACGGCCAGTTCGAGCTGCGCTGCCATGCGGCCGGTCAGCGCCAGTTCCAGCGAAGCCTGCTGTCCGGCGATATGGCGGTGCCCCTGCTGCAGGGCGATGACGGCCCAACGTAGGTGCGCCATGACCTCCCAGAAGGCGACGGCCTCCCGGTCCACGCTGCGGCCGCTTTGCTGCTCGTAGCCCTGGTAGAAGATCTCTCTTTCGCCGATGCCGCCGGCCTCCAGATCCGGCCGCCCGAAACGCCAGCATTGGGCGCAGAACCAGCCGAGATCGCTCATGGGGTCGCCCCAGGCGCAGAACTCCCAGTCGAGGATGCCAGTCAGCCCGCTCTCATCGAGCATGAAGTTGCCGCTGCGGAAGTCCTGATGGACCAGCACGGTTCCCTGCTGCGCGGGAAGATGCGCCGCGCACCAGGCGAGACCCCATTCGAGGGCCGGCCGCAGCTCCCCCATCTCGTCGAGATAGGCGCGGTAGCGCGCGATGTCGCGCAGCGCGGGATGCCCCTCGGCCTGGTCCAGGAAGGCCAGCTCCGGGTGCGGCGGTGCGATGGAGTGGATGCGCGCCAGCTCGCGGCCGAGCTGCGCCGTCAGCGCCTCACGGTCGCCGCCGAGGCTCGTGTCCTTGACCACCTTGGGACCGAGGGCGACGCCGTCGATGCGGGCCATGATGTAGAAGGGCGTGCCGAGGACGGCGGTGTCCTCGCAGAGAAAGAGCGGTGTCGGAACCGTCACGCCGGCTTCTCCGGCGGCGCGCAGCAGGGCGAACTCCTCCTTGCGGCCGAGGCTGACGGCGACGCCGGACGCGGCGTCCTTACGCAGCACCCAGCGGTGTTGTCCTGGTTGCCGGCCGCCGGCGAGATCCACGGTAAGACCCCAGTTCTCCTGAATGGCACCGCCGCTGAGCGACGACAGCTCCAGGATCTCGACCGACTCTGCGCCGGTGGCCTGGCCGATGAAGGCGATCAGGCGCTGTCGCGCCGCTTCATCGATGGAGGATGGCATCAGGGCCAGCTCCAGTAGTCGAGGCCCTCTTGCATGAGAAAACGCGAGACCACCATGCGGTGCACCTCGGAAGCGCCGTCGACCAGGCGGGCTTGCCGCGCATAGCGATACATCCACTCGAGCGGCGTGTCCTGGGAATAGCCCTTGGCGCCGCAGATCTGAATGGCCGTGTCCACCGTGGTCTGCAGGGCATCGGCTGCTTGCACCTTGGCCATGGAGATTTCCTTGCGGGCGAAGTCGCCCGTATCGAGCTTCCAGGCCGCCTTCATGGTCAGGAGGCGGCCGATCTCGATTTGCATGGCGGCAGTGCCGAGCAGCAACTGGATCGACTCCCGGTCGGCCAATTTGACGCCAAATCCGCTGCGCTCGCGCGCGTAGTCGCCGGCGATCTCCAAGGCCCGCTTGGCCATGCCGAGCCAGCGCATGCAGTGGGTGAGACGCGCAGGTCCCAGGCGGATCTGGGTGAGCTTGAGCCCCTCCCCCTCGCCGATCAGCATGTTCTCGGCCGGCACTTCCAGGCCGTCGAAGACCAGCTCGCAATGACCGCCATGCTCCTCCGGCCCCATGATCGGGACCTTGCGGACGATCTCCCAGCCCGGTTGATCGCGGTAGAAGAGGAAGGCGGTCAGGCCCTTGCGGACGTCGTCGCTGGTGCGGGCGACGACGATGAAGTGCTCGGCGACACCGGCACCGGTGATGAACCACTTGCGCCCCTCGATCACATAACGGTCGCCCTTGCGCTCGGCACGGGTGCGCATCATGCCGGGGTCGGAGCCGGCGCCGCCGTCGGGCTCGGTCATGGCGAAGGCGGAGCGCACCCGGCCCTCGACGATCGGCTGCAGCCAGTCGCGCTGCTGCGCTTCGGTGCCGACCTTGTTCAGCACCATCATGTTGCCGTCGTCTGGGGCGGCCGAGTTGAAGACCACGGGGCCGAAGATCGAGCGCCCCATCTCCTCGTAGCAGGCCGCCATCTCGGCCATGGAGAGGCCGCGACCGCCGCGCGCCTCCGGCATCTGGATGGCCCAGAGGCCGGCCGCCTTGGCCTTGCCGCGCAGCTCCTCCAGCAGATCCGGGCGGATGTTCTCGTGATCGTCGTAGTTCGCCCGCTCGCACTCCAGCGGCATGATCTCTTCGGCAACGAAGGTGCGGATGTCTTTCCGCAGCGCATCGACCTTGGGGGGCAGCGTAAAGTCCATGACGGTCCCTGTTCTGGTGCTGGGGCTCTGTCTCGCAGGCTCAGGCGACGGCGGTCTGGCCGCCGTCGACCGTGACGATGCTGCCCGACATGTAGCGGGAAGCGTCGGAAGCGAGCAGCAGCAAGACGCCATCCAGGTCGGCGTACTGCCCGAAGCGGCGCTGCGGAATGCGCTGCTTCATGGCCTCGCCCTGTGGTGAGGCGAGAAAGGCCTCGTTGAGCTCGGTGGGGAAATAGCCGGGGGCGATGGCGTTGACCCGAATATCGTAGCGTGCCAGCTCGATGCCCAAGGCCCGGGTCAGGTTGGCCACGCCGGCCTTGGAGGCGCAGTAGGCCGGCACCCGGCCGGAGGCATGCTCGGAGAGGACCGAGGCGATGTTGACGATGCTGCCGCCCTGCTCGTGGCGGATCATGTGGCGCGCGGCGCACTGCGTCATGAGGAAGACGCCCTTGAGGTTGGTGTCGACCACCCGGTCCCACTCCTCCTCCGGCATCTCCCAGGTGCCTTCCGACTCCGCTATGCCGGCGTTGTTGACCAGGATGCTGAGCGGCCCCAGCTCGGTTTCGGCGTCACGCACGACGCTGGCGACGGACTCCGAGTCGAGGACGTCGAGATGGAGCGGCAGGGCGCGACCGTCGAAGCGTTCGATCTCCTGCTTCAGGGTATCGAGGCGCTCGGCGCGGCGGGCGGCGATCGCCACCTTGGCGCCGTGGCGGGCCAGGAGCAGCGCGAAGTGGCGCCCCAGGCCGCTCGAGGCACCGGTGACCAGGGCCGTGCGGCCGGAAATGTCGAAGGGATTGGTCATGCGCTGTGCCTTTGCGGTGCCGCTGCTCGGACGAAGGAGAAGAGCTGGATGAGCCGCCCGTTCTCCGGCGAGTCGCCGAAGGCCGGTCCGGCCGAATGCCAGAAGAACGGCCGGTAGAGCACCAGGCGGTTGAAGCGCATGGGGATGGTCATGAGGGTTTCCCAGCGCTCGATCTCCTTGCCGTCCCGCTGCAAGAGCTCGGCGATGGAGGCGTAGCCGGCGGCCTCCAGGTCTTCCTGGCGCGGCGTCCGGTCGGTGTCTGTCTGGCGGTGGCGGAAGAAGGTGGTGCCGCCCTGGCAATGCTCCGGCAAGGTCAGATAGCAGATGCCCACCATGGCGAGGTGGCTCGGGTCCGCATGAACGTGATAGCGCCCGACCTCTCCGCCGACGGTGATGCGGAAGTGACTGTGGAAGGAGTTGGCGTTGGCGGTGTCCCCGGCGATCGGCTCGTTGGCGAGCTGGGAGGCGACCTGGTCGAAGCCGGGCACCGGAAAGGGCTGCTGGGAATTGCGGCCCGGGAAGGTGCGCACGCCGGTGACTTCCGGATAGTTGGCGGCCAGCGCCGCGCGCCGCACCTCCATGGGATTGCTATAGAAGTCGTCGACGATCAGGAGGGACTTGTACATCTCACTCGAACGCAGTTTTCAGGCTTCGGCTTAGAGGGCGCGGGCGCGCTCCCGCAAAACGAACTTCTGTATTTTGCCGGTCGAGGTTTTCGGCAGCTCGCAGAAGACGACGCTATGCGGCGCCTTGTAATGAGCCATGGTCGCCCGGCAGTGGGCAATGATCTCCTCCGCAGAGCTGTCCTGCCCAGGCTTTAAGGTGACGAAGGCGCAGGGACTTTCGCCCCACTTCTCGTCCGGCCGCGCGACCACCGCCGCTTCCAGCACCTTGGGATGGCGGTAGAGTGCCTCTTCTATCTCGAGGGAGGAGATGTTCTCGCCGCCGGAGATGATGATGTCCTTGGAGCGATCCTTGACCTCGATGTAGCCGTCCGGGTGCATCACCCCGAGATCGCCGGTATGGAACCAGCCGCCCTTGAAGGCCGCTTCGCTGGCGCTCGGGTTCTTCAGGTAGCCGCGCATCACGGTGTTTCCGCGCAGCATCAGCTCGCCGATGGTCTCGCCGTCGCGCGGCACCTCCTCCAGCGTCTCGGGATCCCGCACGCTGGCGTCTTGCAGCGTGACGTAGCCGACGCCCTGCCGCGCCATCTTGCCTGCCTTTTCCGTCTGCGTGAGATCGTTCCAGTCGTCCTGCCAGGCGCAGAGGGTCGAGGGACCATAGCACTCTGTGAGGCCGTAGAGGTGGAGGACCCGAAAGCCCTGAGCCTCCATATTCTCGATCACCGCGCTCGGCGGGGCCGCGCCACCGGTGGCGATCTCCACGGTCTGCGGGAAGGGTTGGCGCACGCTGTCGGGCGCATGGGCCAGCATGTTGAGCACAATGGGCGCGCCGCACATATGGCTGACACCCGTCTCGGCGATCAGGCGGTAGATCAGCGCCGGGTCGACCTTCCTTAGGCAGACATGGGTGCCGCCCGCTGCCGTCACGCCCCAGGTGAAGGTCCAGCCGTTGCAATGGAACATCGGCAAGGTCCAGAGGTAACGGCTCTGCGGCGTCAGACCGAAGGCGATCAGGTTGCCGAGCGCGTTCAGATAGGCGCCGCGATGGTGATAGACCACGCCCTTGGGATTGCCGGTGGTGCCGGAGGTATAGTTGAGGGAGCAGGCCTGCCACTCGTCCGCCGGAAGCTGCCAGGGCTGCGCCGGGTCGCCCTCGGCCAAGAGCGCCTCGTAGTCCATCTCGCCCAGGCGCTCTCCGCGGGTTCCGCCCTGCGCTTCGGTCAAAGGGTCGTCGATGTCGATCACCAGCGGCTTCGACTCGCAGAGCCGCAGGGCTTCCCCCACCACCGGCGCGAACTCGCGATCGGTCAGCAGCACCTTCGCGCCACCGTGGTCGAGAATGAAAGCGATGGTCTTGGCGTCCAGACGAATGTTGAGGGCGTTGAGCACCCCGCCGGTCATGGGCACGCCGTAGTGCGCCTCCAGGAGCGCCGGAATGTTCGCCGCCATGACCGAGACCGTGTCGCCCAGACCGACGCCACGCTTGGTCAGCGCGGAGGCGAGACGCCGCACCCGCTCGGCGAACTCGGCATAGCTGTAGACCCGGTCATGGATCACCGCCGCCTTGTCGGGATAGACCTCGGCCGAGCGCTTCAGGAAGGAGATCGGGGAGAGCGGCACATAGTTGGCCGGATTGCGGTCGAGAGCGACCTCGTAAGGGTTTTCCTCGGTCATCGCCGACTTGGGCCCACCTCTGCGCCTCTGTTCTTGGACTTTGTCTCTGCCCGTCGTTAGGTCGCCGTGCCGCGGCGGTCAAGCCTCGGGCGCCGGGACCGGGCGCTCAGGACTTCACGGCCGTGCGTTGTGTGTGGCGCTCGACCAGCCGGGACCAGTTCTCCTGCGAGAGCTTATGGGCGTAGATCAGCATGAGAATGTCACGGTCACGCCACTCACTCAGCAGCTCGGCCGGCAGGGCCTTGAACTTCTCTTCGTCGATCATCTTGAAACCGCCGATGCGCATCTTCTCACCGCCCACCGTATCGATCGAGACCTGGCGCTCGATGAGCAGATCCAGCTTCTCGAAGCTGTCGACGACCTGGCGGGTCAAGGTCTGCGCCTTGTAGTAATTCTGGCAGAACTCCATGGCGTTCTTCAGGGCGGGCGTGGGCTCGCCATCGCTCAGCAAGGGCTGGCGGTCGCTCAGCTCGAGTACGTTGTCGTTGCGGTCGAGGCAGAGCGCGAGCTTCTCTCCGTCCTTTTGCTTGGCGAGGAAGAAGGGATAGCGCCGGGCATAGGCCGGCACATAGCTGCCGGGAAGCCAGCTCCCCTCCTCGTCGACGAAGAGGTTAACGCCGCTGCTGACACCCAGGATGGCGATGGGGAAGGACGGCGTGGTGTTGGCGAAAGCGATGGGATAGCTGAGCGCTGCGTGAGGGAACTCGGCCACGTTCAGGGGCAGCGAGACCTCTGCGGCGGCATAGCCATAGCTCCGCCGGGCGCGAAGCGAGTAGCCGGCGTGCATCTCCGCATTGAGCGGAATCATCTCCGAATAGAGCGGCGGCAGGCTGGTTTCTTGCGTCTGCGTTCCAGAATCGCTCATTATCAACACCCTTGCGTGATATTCTTGTTTGTCGCGGTAACCCTTCCACATAGCATGGAAGCGCGACAGAGTTACGACAGTCGAAGGCCGACGCCAATATGATCGTCGACATCTATTCCGACACGCTTTGCCCTTGGTGCTTCATTGGCAAGCGACGCCTCGAGCGCGCGTTGGCCCAGCGCCCGCAGCCCGACCTGGCGTTTCGCTGGCGTCCCTTCCAGCTCAATCCCGATATGCCCGCCGAGGGCATGGATCGGCAGACCTACCTGGCCCTCAAGTTCGGCGGCGCCGAGAATGCCCAGCGGGTCTACGACCACATCGCTTCCGCCGGCGAGGAGGAAGACATCCCCTTCAACTTCGCCGGCATCCAGCGGACGCCCAATACGCTGAACTCCCACCGCCTGATCCGCATGGCCGAGGACAGCGAAACAGCCGAGGCGGACGCGGTCGTGCAAGCGCTGTTCGACGCCTATTTCCTCGAGGGGCGCGATATCGGCCAGACCGAAGTCTTGGGCGACATCGCCGAGGCCGCCGGCCTGGACCGTGGAGAGGTCGCGCGCCTCTTGGCCAGCGACGAGGGCATGGACCTGATACGCGCCGAGGACGCCTTTGCGCGGCGCAGCGGGATCACCGGTGTGCCCTGCTTCGTGTTCAACGCCCGCTATGCCCTGCCCGGCGCGCAGCCGCCGGAGGTACTGCTGCGTATGTTCGAGACGATGCGCAGCGAGAACGAAGCCGCTTTGCGGGCGCGCGCCTAGCTCAGCACGCAGGCTTCTGGGCCTGTTCAGTTGCGCCCGGTGTCCGTCATCACGACCGAGCGCTCCAAGCCGTTGCTTGCGATGACCCGGACCTTGAGCGGCTGTCCCGGCGGAAACTGGCTGCGGTCGACCTCTGTCGATGGCGTCTTCAGGCCGATCGCGACGGTCTGCCAAGAGCCGCCGTCGTCAGCGCTGACCTGAACCGTATAGGTCAAGCCTTCCGCCTCTGCGGCTTCGCCTTCGACCCGCATGCCGAGAGGCAGAGACTCGGCCCGTAGCGCCCGCATGCGCGGGGCGCCGCCGCCGATGGGGTGGCGGTCGACCACGTCATCGCCGACCAGCAGCTCGATCAGCCGGGCCGAGCCGTCGACCTCGATCACCGCGTCGATGATGCCTTGGATTTCCTCTCCCGGCATGATCTCCGAGTCGAGGCGGACGGCGACCGGAAAATCGCCGAGCGCCTTGCCGGCGCCGTTGCTGACCCGCAGGACGGCATCGTGACCGGCATCCTTCGTGCCGCGCGCACGCTCCAGCGGATTGATGTAGCGGATGGCGCCGGTTCGGCGGGTCAGGTTCACCGTTCCGACGACGCTCAGCGATACCGGCGGCTCGGCCCCCTCCCCTGCGCCAGGCGCCTCGGGCCCCGGCGCGCGGGGCGCCGACTGCGGAAAGCGTGCGTCCGGCCGGCCGCTTCCGAAGCCAGCCCCCGCCATTCCTGGCCCCGGCGCCGGGCTGGGCGCGCCGGTCGGTCCGAGGGCGTCCTCATCCGCTAGCCGGCGGCGGATCCCCAGGTAGGTATAGGCGCTCAGCCACTGACGGCTGCAATAGGTCATGACGTCGTGCCACTGCGTTCCAGGCAGCGCGCGCATGGCGATCCCGTTTGCCGGGTCGCCGACGTCGAACCCAATGAAGCTGTCGTTGCCGTTGGCCAGTTGCCCGTTCTCGAAGGGATAGTTGTCCAGGTCGCTTTGCGACTCCCCGCAGAAGCCCGGATGCCTGCGGCCATAGGTATGGCCAAGCTCATGGCCCCCATACCAGTCGCCGTAGGAACCGTCCGTGTCCCAGCCCCAGGTGCCGGGACCGGTCGGGCCCGACCCGACGGCATCGGGGCTCGGATCGGCCGGGACGCCGGCACAGCCGCGCATGAAGAAGCCGCTGTCGCTGACCAGCCCGTAGTAGTGCGTCCGCTCGTCGCCGCCCGCATCCATGTCGAGCGCCCGCATCGCTGCGACCTGCGCGTTGATGTCGCCGCAGCCGAAGGGCACCGCGGCGGTGGCCTCGGTGATCGTCGTGGTCACGAACTGGGCTCCGGCCGGATAGGCTCGTGCCAACCAGGACTGGAGCAGCGCGAAGTCGAGCGGCGTGGGCGTGTGGGTGACGCTGTCCTGCGTATAGCGAAAGCCGATGACCCTGAGCCTCATCGGCGCGGAGGCGTGAAACCAAACCGCCGGCCGCCGGTCGCCGGAGAAGGCGACGTCGGCGGCGGCGACCGTGTCGGTGATGCTGGCGATCTCCAAGCTGAGGGGCCCCTCCTGGGTAGCCGGCAGCACGAAGTTGAGGCTGCGGTCGACGTCCTCTCGCTTGACTGGCAGATTTCCGGCCTCCGCCGGCTGCAGCACGACGACATTCTCCGACGGAATCAGGAAGGGGGCGTCCAGCGGCCCGGTGCGGACCGCGATCTCCCCCTGGACCGTCATGGCCGGGCCGACCGGCAGGCTGAGATAGACACGCACCACGGTGCGCTTGCCGGCCAGGAGCGGGATCGACTGGGCGAGGTCTTGGATGCCCTGTGTCACCTCGATCGCGTCGACCTGAACCGGCGCGCTGTCGTCCACCGGCGTCAGATAGACCTGATCGATCACCGCGGAGTCGTCCGGGTGCAGGATATCCACCTGGCGGCGCGAGATCTGCGCCTCGCTCAGCAGATTCAGCATCCCACGCTTGTGGCGCATGGTCTGCTCGCTGTCGCCCGCCAGGAGCGAGAGCGTCAGGACTTCTGTCGACGAGGGCGACGGCCCGAGCCATACGCAGGCGACGCGGCTTGCCTGCAACAGGGTCAGCCGCTGCACAAATCCAGTTGTCGTTGGCATGGCCCCATCCTCATATCGGCTCGATCCGGACCGAGGTGATCGTCGAGTTGTCGTCCGCGTGGACGGCGACGACCTCGCGGTAGTTCGTCGAGGCGGAGGCCAGCGCGTGGATCATGCTGTTGGCGAAGTTCGAATCCGCCGCCGTGCCGTCATTGCTGACCACCAGGACTTCGGTGTTGTCCGGCGTGGGGCCGATCCATACGCAGGTTATTGAGTCGGTGAGAATAGAGAGTCGCTGCACTAGCCCGATTGTCTCAGCCATCGTGCTCTTCCTTCCCTGTCAGACGTCGTATCAGAGCGGCTTGTCGAGGATCCCGAGCTCCACCCCCATCTCGCTGAGATAGCGGAGGTCTCCGCGCACACGCATGCCCCCGACGAGGAACTGCTTCAACGGGTCCTTCTCGCCATCGAGGATCGCCCGGATGGTGTCCGCGTCTCCCCAGACCTCGAGGGTCGGGCGGCGATCCGCGGCGCTGCCGGCCATGCGGCTCACCGTCGCTTTTCCCATGCCGAGACCGATGCGGTATTCGCCCGCCTGCTTGCCGCTGAGATGCAGCGCCACCTCGCCCGGTTTGGCGCGCGGGGTGGCATCGATCCGCTCCCTCAGGCGCTCGAGCGCATCCTCGAGAGATTTGTTCTTCCGTTCCGCCATGATTCGCTTCCCTTTCCCAATCGCCGGGCTCAGGTCGCAAACAGACTGAAACGCCGAACGGAGCGGCGAAGCGAAGGTCCTAACGCCGTCGGTTCAGGTTCGAGAGATCGGTTCGCTGTTTCGGAGCCATCGGGCGATACTCTGTTAAGTCAGAAAACCTACTGGCTCAGTGATACATTCTTAAAATAACCCAGAGCGTTACATGCGCTCCGGTATAAAAGGTATCCCACTTTGATATCTCAAATGCGCAATATTTCTGTGACCAAGCCTCCGTGCATCGGGTGACGCGCGGAGCGTGGTGGCGTTGTCAGCCTCAGAGGGCCCGCACGGTTCTTTGCGCCCCTGTGCCTAAGCCTCTGGCGAGTCGTCTTCTTCCGGGCCATCCGGCTTGAAGTAGAGCCAGAACAGCACGCCGATGAAGGCGAAGGCGATGACGTTCAGCAGGGTGTCGATCCACTCGTTCATTTCTGCACCGCGGGCTCGGATTTCAGCGCCTTCAGCAGGCAGACCACCAGCAGCAGCACGATAAAGACGAAGGGCAGCGCGCCCAGCGCGATGATCGACTTCACCGCGTCGATGCTGTCCGAGAGGATCATCACCAGCCCCAGGGCCCCGAGAACCACGCCCCAGCTCAGCTTGACCTTGACGCCTGGGTTGAGGTCCCCGCCGGTCGAGAACATGCCGAGGACGAAGGCGGCGCTGACCACACTGGTGACGATGAAGAGGAAGGCCGCCACCACCACGGCGGCGATGGTCAGCGAGGGCAGCGGGAAATGCCCCAGCACGAAATAGGTGACGGCGCTGACGTTGTTCTGCACCACGTCCAGGATGGGAATCTCGGTGTTGAGCACCGCATAGAAGCCGACGCCGCCGAAGATGCCGAACCAGAAGATGGAGAAGATCGTCGGAACCAGGACCACGCCGCAGACGAATTCTCGGATGGTGCGGCCCCGCGAGATGCGGGCGATGAAGACCCCGACGAAGGGCGCCCAGGCGAGCCACCAGACCATGTAGGTCAAGGTCCAAGACTGGAACCAGTCCCCTACCCTATCGTCCATGAAGGTGAAGGTGCGGAAGCCGTGCGGCAGCACTTCGTTGATGTAGTCGCCGGTCGCCTGGAGGATGCCGCCCATCAGGTAGTGGGTCGGTCCGAAGAGCAGCAGGAAGACCATCAGAGCGACGGCCGTCGCCATGGCGGCATTGGAGAGCATGGCCATGCCGCTGCTGAGATCGACCGTGAGCGGCAGGATGTAGGCAACGCAGAGCACGGCGAAGATGCCGAGGGTCAGCCCAAGGCCGGTGCCCTGCAGCCCCAAGAGCGCGTCGACGCCTTCCTTGACCTGGAACACGCCCATGGCGACCGAGCCGCCGAGGCCGATGGCGATGGCGACGATGGCCAGGAGGTTGCTGATCCAGGCCACCGTGCGGACGACCGGACCGCGACCGAAGACCTTGAGCAGCGGCGCGCCGACGAGAACCGGGGTGCCCTTGCGAAAGCTGAAATAGGCGATCACCAATCCGGTCAGGGCATAGATGGCCCAGGCATGGAGCCCCCAGTGGAAGTTGGTGACGAAGAGCGCGTTGTTCGCGGCTTCGCTGGGGATGAAGTAGTCGGAGGCAATCAGGAAGTGGGTCATCGGCTCGGCCGTGCCCCAATAGAGCAGGCCGACGCCCATGCCGGCGGCGAAGAGCATGGTCAGCCAGGAGATCGTGGAGAACTCCGGCTCGTCGTCGTCCGCGCCGAGCTTGACGTTGCCGTAGCGCGACAAGGCCAGGACGACGCAGCAGATCAGCATCACGCTGGCCGTCAGCATGATGAACCAGGCGCGGCTGGTGAACTGGATGGACACCAGCGTGTTGGCGAACTCCGCAAGGCCGGCGGTATCGACGATGCCCCACACGGCGATGGCGCCGGTGATCAGCAAGGCCGTCAGCAGGAGCGGGTTTCTCAGCACGGCCCAGGCCTAGTCTCACGTAAAGCCTGGCCAGCGGCCGCCGGCATGAGCGCCGTCACAACGGCGTCTCCTGAATCAGCGGCATGGCGATGAAGGTCTTGATCACCAGGGCATTCAGGATGTCGAGGAAGAAGGCGCCCACCAGAGGAACGATCAGGAAGGCCTTTGGCGAAGGCCCGTACTTGGAGGTGACAGCGTTCATGTTGGCGATCCCGACCGGGGTTGCGCCCATGCCGAGCCCGGAGAAGCCTGCGGCAATGACGGCGGCGTCGTAGTCCCGCCCCATGATGCGATAGACGATCACCACGGCAAAGAGCGTGATGATCATCATTTGGGCGAAGAGCACGAGCAGAACCTTGTCGATGGAATCGGCGAGAACCCAGAGCTGCATGCTCATCAGGCTGATGGCGAGAAAGAGCTGAAGGCTGATCTCGGCGACGCTCTCGCGGGAGACCGGGTCGAGCTCGATCTTGAGCGCATCCGCGGCGTTGGCGATGACGATGCCGGTCATCATGGCCGTGAGGAAGCCCGGCAGCGTCAGGCCCCAGGAGTCGAGGAACAGATTGACCTGGTAGCCCACCTCGATGCAGATCGCCAACAGCATGAGCGTTCCCAGGGCGCTGGATAAGGGCGGCAGGAGCTGCGTCTCCGCCTTCGCCTCCGGAATGGGGTTGGTGGCCGCCTGCTGACCCGGGATGTCGAGCAGGGCGCCGCAGGGGTTCGCTTGGCAACTCGTGCGCAGCTTGTCGCGCTTGATGAGATACTCGGCGATGGGCCCGCCGATCAGGCCGCCGGCGATCAGGCCGAAGGTGGCGAAGGCGATGCCGAGCGCCTGGGCATCTTGGAGGCCGGCTTCCTCGGCCACCGCGCCCCAGGCGATGGCGGTGCCGTGCCCGCCGGCGAGCGAGACGCTGCCGCCGATCAGGCCATAGCCGGGATGCCCGCCGAACAGCGTGGCAAGCAGCACGCCGGTGCCGTTCTGCAAGATCAGGAGAACGCCCGCCGCCGCCATGAGGATGAGCAGCGCCCTGCCCCCCTCTTTCAGGAGGCTGAGCTTGGCCGACAGCCCGATGGTCGAGAAGAAGGCCAGCAGCAGGAGGTCGCGCAGCGCGGTGTCGAAGGTGATGGTGATGTCGAAGAGGGCGCGCACCGCCATGACGGTCAGGCTGCAGATCAGCCCGCCGGTGACCGCGACGGGAATGCTATAGCGCTGCAGAAAGGGCAGCTTCTTGTTGACGAAGGTACCGAGAAACCAAACGCCCACGGCGAGGACGATGATGCTGGTGCCCGAGATGGTGTGCTCTACCGCCACTCTGCTTACCCTGGGCTCCTCACTTGGGACTCACGTCGCTTCGCTGCGAAGTTAGGCATGCGGTAGCAAAGAGCAATCCGACTTTAGTGGCTTCTGTTTTCGCTGCCCTTCGGCCTGCGGCTCAGATCGCGCTGGCGATCTCGCCGAGCCGGCTGGTGAGCAGCGTGTTCTCCCGGTAGTCGATGGGAATGACGATCAGCGAGGGGCCCTTGCGGGCCAGCGCCGCTTGCTATCGTCCCGGTCATGCACTCGCCTGAGATGCCCGTGCTGCGGCTTCGGTTACGGACTGCATCTGTCGAAGTAGCCAAAGGCGGCCCGGCATCTCAGGTTGTCACCCCGGACGCGTGAGCGATCCGGGGTCCAATTCTCAGCCCGCGCCCAGCTCCGCCATGGGCCCCGGCTCGCGGGCTTCGCCCTTGGCCGGGGTGACGATCGGAGGAGGAGGACAAGGCAGGGCAAAACCGCTGACCGTCATACTCGTGCTTGACGCGAGTATCCGTTCATCGGCCTGCGCGGTCCTCGGCCGCGTCTGTCGAACGAGCCAAAGGCGGCGCGACACCAAAAGCTGTCATCCCGGCCGCATCTGTCGAACGAGCCAAAGGCGGCGCGACACCACAAGCTGTCACCCCGGACGCGTCAGCGAGCCGGGGTCCAATTCTCAGCCCGCGCCCAGCCTCCCCATGGACCCCGGCTCGCGGGCTTCGCCCTTGGCCGGGGTGACGATCGGAGGAGAAGGACAAGGCAGGGCAAAACCGCTGACCGTCATACTCGTGCTTGACGCGAGTATCCGTTCATCAGCTTGCGCGGTCCTCGGCCGCATCTGTCGAACGAGCCAAAGGTGGTGCGACGCCACAAGCTGTCATCCCGGACGCGTGAGCGAGCCGGGGTCCATTTCTCAGCCCGCGCCCAGCTTTGCCATGGGCCCCGGCTCGCGGGCTTCGCCCTTGGCCGGGGTGACGATC
>JANQIA010000223.1 GCA_028282405.1 Rhodovibrionaceae bacterium | reverse complement strand
CACGATGCCGACGCCCGTGACCACGACACGACGCAGCGTCATCCCGCTGTCCTTCCGTTGCTGAGTTCAGGCGATGAAGAGCCCGACCTTGAGGTCCTTGGCCTCATAGATCCGCTCCCCATCAGCCTTGAGGATCCCGTCCGCGATCCCGAGGACCAGCTTGCCAAGGCGAAGCCGCTTGATGTCCAACCGGTAGGTCACCTTGCGCACCGCCGGGGTGACCATCTTGGTGAATTTCACTTCGCCGACGCCCAGCGCACGGCCCCGGCCCGGCGCCCCGGTGCGGCCGAGGAAGAAGCCGAGCAACTGCCAGAGGGCGTCGAGCCCGAGGCAGGCGGGCATCACCGGGTCGCCCTTGAAGTGAACCGGGAAGAACCAGAGATCCGGCTTGATATCGAGTTCCGCCTCGATCTGTCCCTTGCCGAAGACTCCGCCGCTGTCGCTGATCACCGTGATACGGTCGAACATCAACATAGGCGGCAGCGGGAGTTGTGCATTGCCGGGCCCGAACAGCTCGCCGCGGGCGCAACGCAACAGCTCCTCGTAGCTATAGCTCGACTTCTTCTCAGCCACGATCGACGTCATACTCTATACTTTGTCCTTGCGGCCGTCTCTGGCCAGCCCTGGCCGCTTTGGGCGGGAATATAACACCAGCCGGGCGTCCTTGAGCAAGGGCGCTGCGTGCCCGCGGACGTCATCCTGCGTACGGCGAAGCGTCGCGGCGAGCAATTGCCGCCACTGCGCCCTGCCGGCAGCCGGGCCACAGGCCTGCCCGCTTTTGGACTAATTCGAAGTAGCACCATAACGCGTTCGAAAGCCTTTCAATCCTCGAAAAAAGCACCTATATTGCTGAACATGGCAGAGCGTAGATACAGAGAGCTTATCGAGCAGCTTAAGACGGCGGGACTTAGGCCCACCCGTCAACGGCTTGCCCTGGGCCGCTTGTTGTATGGCGAGAACGGCGACATTGAAAGACATGTCACGGCAGAACAGCTTCATGCCGAGGCCATGGCGTCGGGCGTGCGCGTCTCTCTCGCGACCGTCTACAACACGCTGCACCAGTTCACCGAGGCCAAGTTGCTGCGCGAGGTCGTGGTCGAGCCGGGCCGCTCCTACTTCGACACCAATGTCGACGACCACCACCATTTCTATTTCGAGCAGAGCGGGCGCCTGCAGGACATCCCGAGCGAAGAGCTGGAGCTGAAGTCGATGCCGGAACCGCCGGCCGGCGGCCGCATCCGCCGCGTCGACGTCATCCTGCGGGTCGACGAAGAGGGTTAGGCCGACGGCTAAGTTGCCGTCGCAATAAGCCTCTTCTCTCCAAAGTGTTGAAATTAAAATTAGAGAACTTCTAACGCATTGACGCCCGCCGTCTCGGGCCTAATATCCCAGCCATAAGCAGCCGCAAGCCTCCGCTCTGGAGGGAAAAAGACGCGGCCGCATACACAGGTTCCGCCACCACAGGCCAGCCCTCGCGACTGGCCTGTCGTGTTGAGGACGGGAAGACCAGACCACGGAGAGGAAGGAAAACGATATGTCGCTCAAGGGTTCCAAGACCGAAGACAATTTGAAGGCTGCTTTCTCGGGCGAGAGCCAGGCCAACCGCCGCTACCTCTATTTCGCCCAGAAGGCGGACGTCGAGGGCTACAACGACGTCGCTGCCGTGTTCCGCTCCACCGCCGAGGGCGAGACGGGCCACGCGCACGGCCATCTGCAGTTCCTCGAGGAGGTCGGCGACCCGGCCACCGGCGAGCCGATCGGCGACACCGAGCTGAACCTCAAGGCGGCCATCGCCGGCGAGACGCACGAGTACACCGACATGTACCCGGGCATGGCCCGCACGGCCCGCGAGGAAGGCTTCGACGAGATCGCCGACTGGTTCGAGACCTTGGCCAAGGCCGAGAAGAGCCACGCCGGCCGCTTCCAGAAGGCGCTCGAAGGGCTCGACGGCTAACCGCCGCCCGCGTCCCAAATCCGTTAGACGAGGCAACTGGCGGCGGAGCCTGCGCGGCTCCGCACGCCGGTTCGCCTTGGCGGCTTGCCTCGCGGCCTTCGCCGGCCGGAGAGCGCCGCTCTTTTCATAACCTGCCTATTCAGGAAGACGACGATGCGCGAAGGCAGCCTCGACGCCCCGACGCGGCATGCACTCGATTGGACCGACCCGGACTTCTACGACTGGGACAAGATCAATGCCGAGGCCGAGCGGATTTTCGACATCTGCCACGGCTGCCGCCGCTGCTTCAATCTCTGCGACTCTTTCCCGCGGCTCTTCGACCTTGTCGACGACTCCCCAACCGGCGAGCTCGATAGCGTCGACAAGGCCGACTACAAGAAAGTCGTCGACGCCTGCACGCTCTGCGACATGTGCTTCATGCAGATGTGCCCCTATGTGCCGCCGCACGAGTTCGACCTGGATTTCCCGCACCTGATGCTGCGCTACCGCGCTGCCGAGCTGCGCGACAAAAAGAACGACCGGGCCGCGGCCCAGCTCACCGAGACCGACCGCAACGGCAAGCTGACCAGCCTGATGCCGGGGGTCGCCAATTGGGGCAGCGCCACCGGCAACCGTCTGACCCGCCCGCTCCTGGAAAAGACCGTGCACGTCCACCGGGAGGCGGCGCTGCCGCGCTGCGAAGGCAGCGGCCTGGCCAAGGCCCTGGAGAAGACGCCGCCGGCCCGCAACGCCGAGGCGCCGGCCAAGGACCGCAAGGCGGCGGTCTATGCCACCTGCTTCGTCAACTACAACGACCACGCGCCGGGCGAGGCGGCGCTCAAGGTGCTGGCCAAGAACGGCGTCGAGACCAAGATCGTCTATCCGCAGTGCTGCGGCATGCCGCAGCTCGAGCAGGGCAACTTCGCCCGGGTGGCCGACAGCGCCCGCAAGGTCGCCGCCGAGATGATGCCGCTGATCGACGAGGGCTACGACATCGTCGCCCTCACGCCCTCCTGCGCCCTGATGCTGAAGTTCGAGTGGCCGCTGATCGTGCCCGACGACGAGAACGTCAAGAAGCTGAGCCAGGCGACCTTCGACATCACCGAGTACGTCGTCGACATTGCCAAGCGCGAGGGCCTAGCCGAAGGCCTGCAGCCGCTCGACGGCGGCGTCGCCGTGCACGTGGCCTGCCACTCCCGGGCGCAGAACATGGGGGTGAAGGCGCGCGAGCTCCTGAAGCTCATCCCCGAGGCCGACCTCAAGGTCTTGCCGCGCTGCTCCGGCCACGGCGGAAGCTGGGGCGTCTTGAAGGACAACTTCGAAACCGCCCTCAAGGTCGGCAAGCCCCTGGCCCGCGACGCCCTCAAGGCCGAGAAGCGCTACCTCGTCTCCGAGTGCCCGCTGGCCGGCAAGCACATCCTGCAGGGCATGGAGCGCCTGGCCGGCGAGAAGCCGGACGGGCCGCAGCCCAAGGCCGAGCGCTCGCAGCACCCGATCGAGCTCTTCGCCCAGGCCTACCGCCTGTAGCGCGTTCCACCTTCAACCGACCTGACCGCAGGGAGCCAGCACCGTGACCGCGACCGACGTCCTGACCAGCAAGCGGGAGATCGCCCGCGCCGACATCCTCTCGATGGAAGAGTACGGCGCCAAGCGCAAGGAGCTGCGCAAGGCCCTGGTGGCGAAGAAGCGCCACCGCCGCATCGAGGTCGGCCCGGTCTGCACCTTCTATTTCGAGAACTACGACTCCATGTGGGCCCAGGTCCACGAGATGCTGTTCATCGAGAAAGGCGGCGAGGAGCAGATCGCCGACGAGCTCTCGGCCTACAACCCGCTCATTCCGCAGGGCCGCGAGCTGATCGCCACGGTGATGTTCGAGATCGACGAGGAAGCCCGGCGCCGGGACTTCCTCTCCAAGCTCGGCGGCATCGAGGAGACCGCCTTCGTCGAGATCGGCGGCAGCGCCGCGACCGGCACGCCGGAAGAGGACGTCGACCGCACCACGGCGGACGGCAAGGCCTCCTCGGTTCAGTTCATCCACTTCCCGCTGAGCGAAGAGCAGGCGGCCAAGCTGAAGACCCCCGGCACGCGGGTCATCGTCGGCTTCTCCCACCCGAACTACAGCCATATGGCGGTGGTGCCGGAAGCGATGCGCGAGGCACTCGCCGGCGACCTGGCTTAGGTTTAGGCCGCCGCCCCCTCGGCTCTCCTTGTGCGTGAGGAGGCAATGGCGTAGCGCCGGCCTGGGAACCCTCTCCAATTGTCATCCTTGGGCGAGCTGCGCAGGCTCATCGAGCCGGAGCAGCGAGTTCCGAGGATCCACTCAGAAGCCCGCATCCGGTCTATCCGTAGACCCTCGGAACTCGACACTGCGTGTCTCGCCCAAGGGTGACAGTCTGTGATGCGGCACTGCCGGCGCCTCTCACGCCCCTCGATTGCGGTTGAGGAGCGGGCGGCCGCGGCCGCCGGCGCGGGAGAGCAGCAGGAAGACGATGCCCAGCACGCCGAAAAGGGCGACGGCGGGGAGCTGCAGCACGGTGATGATCACCGGGTCCCAAAGCACCGGTGTCAGGTTGCGCTCGATGCCGGCCTGCAAGGTGTTGAGGCTCGAGGCGTCGATCTCGAACCAAAGCTGGCCGAGGGGCCGAACAACGAACTGGTTCTGGTCGAGCGAGGTGAGACCGTCGTGGATGGCGATCACCACCGCCACGATCAGCAAGGTCCAGCCCACGATATGTGCCAGGAGGCGCATCGAAGTCCTCTCACTGACTGTAGAATCTAGCCCATGCGCCTCGCGTCTGCCCAGAGACTTTATGGAGGGCGCCTGACGGCGCCTCGAAAAGCGCCCCCGGTTGCGCCCATCCTCCGCTTGTCACCCCGGCCTTGAGCCGGGGTCCATATGTGGACGGCCCCCTTGTTGCAAGAGCGGGAAGTTGGTTTTGACCGGGTCGCTTGCGTCCATATGTCCG